>DAIRFU010000774.1:0-3249 GCA_036794935.1 Kofleriaceae bacterium
GGACTCGAGCCCCTCCTCGACGTAGACGTGGCAGGTCGAGCACGCGAGGTTGCCACCGCAGGCGTGGCCGACGCGAGCGCCGCACTCCTCGGCGGCATCGAGGATCGTCTTGCCGCGAGGACAGTCGACCGTGAGCGCACCCTCGGACTTCGGACCGTACGGGTTCAGAAACGTCAGCTTCGGCATCACCGGCCTCCTTCATGCTTGCCGGCATCGGCGCGCTCGGCACGGCGTACCGCCTCCTCGTGGGCGGCATCGAGGCCGTGGGCGTGTGCGACAGAGACCTCGACCTCGTCGAGGGTCTTGCCGCGGAAGCCGGCTGCGATCGCGCGGTTCATGCGGGCCTGCGCGAATGGTTTGGTGGCGATGTCGAGCGCCTCGATCGCGTGGCGGATCGCGAGGTAGTCCTCGCCTGCCATCGCGGCTTCGAGCGCCGTGATCGCCTGCTCGCCGGCGGCACGTACGTCGTCGGTGAGTAACTCGGTGTCGGTCGCGAACGCGTGACGCGTCGCGGCCCGGATTCGCTCGGCCTCGACCCGCTCGACGAGCAGGTTGCGCTTCGCGAGGTCGTCCTCGGCATGATCGAACGACTCGAGCAGCATGCGCTCGACCTCCTCGTCGGAGAGGCCGTAGCTCGGCTTGACCTCGATCGAGGACTCCTTGCCGGTCGTCAGCTCCTTCGCCATCACCTTGAGCAGGCCGTCGGCGTCGATGAGGAACGTGATCTCGACGCGCGCCATGCCGGCGAGCATCGGCGGCACGCCCTTGAGCGTGAACCGCGCGAGCGAGCGGCACGCATCGGCGGTCTCGCGCTCGCCCTGGAGGACGTGGATGTCGAACCCGGTCTGGTTGTCGGCGTACGTCGTGAACGTCTCGGTCGCCCCGGCCGGGATGGTCGTGTTGCGGTGGACGAGCTTCTCGACGACGCCGCCCATCGTCTCGATGCCGAGCGAGAGCGGCACGACATCGAGCAGCACGACCTGCTGGTCGCCGCCCGCGAGCACGTCCGCCTGCACCGCCGCGCCGAGCGCGACGACCTGATCGGGATCGAGATCGCACAGCGGCTCGGTGCCGAACAGCTCGCGCACGAAGTCGCGAACGACCGGTGAGCGCGTCGAGCCGCCGACGAGGATGACGCCGTCGAGCTCGGTCTTCTCGAGCTCGGCATCCTTGAGCACGCGGCGGCAGGCCTTCGCGCACCGATCGAGCAGCGGCTGCGCGATCCGGCGCAGGTCCGCGCGCGAGAAGCCTTCGATCGCGTCGGCGTCGGTGAGCTGCTCCTTGAGCGCGCGGGCGCGCGACACCGCGGAGGCGATCCGCTGCATGTCGCCGGAGGCCATGTCGGCCGCGAACCGGTCCTGGGCGATCGCGCGATCGAGGTCGTCACCACCGAGCGCGGAGTCGCCGCCGGTCGCCCGCACCTCGAAGACCCCGTCTACCAGCTTGAGGACGGAGATGTCGAACGTGCCGCCGCCGAGGTCGAACACGGCGTAGATGCCCTTGCTGCCGCGGTCGAGGCCGTACGCGACGGCGGCCGCGGTCGGCTCGGCCATCAGGCGCAGCACCTCGAGCCCGGCGAGCCGGCCGGCATCGCGCGTGGCCTGGCGCTGGGCATCGTCGAAGTACGCGGGCACGGTGATCACCGCGCCCTCGATCGCGCCACCGAGCGCCTGCTCCGCGCGCGCCTTGAGCTCCTTGAGGATCTCCGCCGAGACCTCGACGGGCGAGACCAGGCGACCGCTCGTCTTGAGCCGCACCGCGCGATCGTCGCCTTCGAGCTCGTACGGCAGCTGCGAGCGCATGCCGGCGAGGTCCTTCATGCCGCGGCCGATCAGCCGCTTCACCGAGGCCAGGGTGTCGCGCGGCTCGGCGAGCGCGTGCGCCTGCGCGGCGCGGCCGACCACGACGCTATCGCCGGTGTAGTAGACGACCGACGGTACGATCGGATCGTCGCCGAGCACCTTGGGGGCGCCATCGTCGACGGTCGCGACGAGGCTGTTGGTCGTGCCGAGGTCGATGCCGACCACGCGCGACTTGCAAGCCTCCTTCACGGTCGACTCGCCGGGCTCGGCAATTTGCATCAACATGAATTAGTCCTCGTCGAGTGCGGTGTCGCACTCCTCGAGATAGCGGTCGATGTAGCGGAGCAGGATCAGCTGCTCCTTGATCTGCGCGAGATCGCTCTTCGCGAACAGCGCCGCCAGCGACTCGATCGCCGCGTGCCGCCGCTGCTTCATCACGCCGCACAGCGCCTCGATCTGGCTCGTGCGCTTGGCCACCCGCGCCTCGGCGAGCTCCTCGCGAAGCTCGAGGATCTCCATCAGGAACTCGGGATCGAGCTGCTCGTTGTCGCCGATCGTGACGCCGGCGCGGGCGAGCAGATACTCCGCACGCGGGACCGGCTTCTTCAGCGTCTGGTACGCGTCGTTGAGCGCACGCGACCGCGACAGCGCGGCCACCCGCTCGGCGGCCGGCGCGTTCGCGAATCGATCGGGGTGCAGCTCCTTGCTCCGATCGAAGAACGCGTGCTCGATCACCTGCGGATCGAGATCGAACTGCGCCGGGAGACCGAGCAGGCCGAAGGCATCGTTAGAACTGGATGCTCTCTCCACAGCCACACGAACCCTTGGCGTTCGGATTGTTGAACTTGAAACCGTGCCCCATCATCCCGCGCACGTAGTCGAGCGTCATGCCGCCCAGGTAGACGAGGCTCTTCGGGTCGACGACGATCCCGACCCCCGAACCGGAAGGCCCGGAGAACTCCGTATCGGTCGGCTTGACCTCGTCGGCCCACTCGAACACGTACGAGAAGCCGGTGCAGCCGCCACCGCGGACACCGACGCGGATGCGCGCCTCGGGCGTGCCGCGCTTGTCGCGCTGCCGCGCGATCTCGTGCGCCGCCGCCTCCGTGATCGCGATCTCCTTCTTGCCGACGGCGGGCGCCGCGGGAGCCGCGTGCGCGGATGAAGTCTCGCTGGGTGCTGCTGCCATCATGGCTTACCTCGGGTGCTTCTTCTTGTAGTCGTCGATCGCCGCCTTGATGGCGTCCTCGGCGAGGACCGAGCAGTGGATCTTGACCGGGGGAAGGTTGAGCTCCTGCACGATGTGCGTGTTCGAGATCGCCGCGGCCTGCTCGAGGGTCATGCCCTTGATCATCTCGGTCGCGAGCGAGCTCGAGGCGATCGCCGAGCCGCAGCCGAAGGTCTTGAACTTGGCATCCTCGATGCGGCCGTCCTTGACCTTGATCTG
>DAIRFU010000161.1:0-11725 GCA_036794935.1 Kofleriaceae bacterium
AGCCCGGCAAGGTGCGCAAGGCGGGCGTCTCGGTGCTCAAGCCCGGCATGGCCATCGTGTATAACGAGGGCCAGCTGCACTCGCCGCGCCGCGAGGGCCCGTTCGTCGCGGTCAACCTCGCCGCGGTGCCCGAGACCCTGATCGAGAGCGAGCTGTTCGGCCACAAGAAGGGCGCGTTCACCGACGCGCGCGCCGACAAGCCCGGCCTCTTCGTCGAGGCCGACGCCGGCACGATCTTCCTCGACGAGATCGGCGAGCTCGCGCTGCCACTGCAGGCGAAGCTGCTCCGCGTCCTCCAGGAGCACGAGGTGCGGCCGCTCGGCGCGACGAAGAACCAGCACGTCGATGTCCGCGTCGTGGCGGCGACCAACAAGAACCTCGAGGCGATGCTCGCCGACGGCAGCTTCCGCGAGGATCTCTACTACCGCATCAACGTGATCCACCTCGATCTGCCGCCGCTGCGGTCACGGCCCGAGGACATCGTCCCGCTCGCCGAGCACGTGCTCGCCCAGCTCGGCGCCAAGCAGACCCCACCGCGCCACATGCGCCTGGCGCCCGAGGCGCAGCACCTCTTGCTCGCGTATCACTGGCCGGGCAACGTGCGCGAGCTGATGAACGTGCTCGAGCGCGGTGTCGCGCTGTGCCAGGGCGAGCTGATCGCCGACGAGGATCTGCCGTCGCACGTGCGCGAGCGCCGGCCCGCCGACTTCCTGGGCGCCGCGGTCGCGCGCCGGATGACGCTCGCCGAGCTCGAGCGCGAGTTCATCGAGCGCGTGCTCGAGGACGAGGCCGGTAACAAGACGCGCGCGGCGCAGCGGCTCGGCCTCGATCGCAAGACCCTGTACCGCAAGCTCGACGAGTACGCGAAGCAGGACGGCAAGGGCGAGCCCCCGGCGTCGCCCGAGGCCGACTGACGCGTTAGACAGCGACGTCTGCGGCCGCGTTACACGCGCATGCCGAGGCCTGCTGCTTGCAGTCCGTGCACTGCGGATGACCGGCGAGAGGAGGTAACCATGCAGAAGCTACTGCCGTGTGCGGCAGCGCTCGCGCTCTGGGCGTGCGCGGTGGACCGCGAGGACCCGAGCAGCGAGGCGCGGCGGCGCAAGGACGCGTCCGTGACGGCGACCGTCGATGCGGCAAGGGCCGAGCCGGCCGACCCGGCGGGCTCGGTCAGCTGCTACAGCGAGGGCGCGCCGGAGGCGACGTGCACGCTGCCGGTGCACTGCTGCTTCTCGAACTACAGCGCCGAGCACGATGGCTACTGCACGGCCAGCGAGTGCGCGTGGGGCACGATCGACTGCGATGGTCCCGAGGACTGCGCGGCCGGCGAGCGCTGCTGCGCGACCGCGCGCCCGTACGGCGGCTGGCGGCTCGGCTGCCAGGTGGACGCGTGTGGCGAGCCACCCGGCGGTGAGGAGCTGTGCCACGACCGCGCGGATTGCAGCGCCGGCACGTGCAGCGGCGCGTACGGCGTCGCCTACGACCTGCCGCGCACCCTCTCGGTCTGCCGCTAGTCGCAGCCGAACGCGTGCAGCAGGCCGTCCGGCCCCGACGTGTACAGGCGCGTGCCCGCGGTATCGGCCGCGATCCCGCTCGGCGCCGCGATCGACAGCGTCGCCAGCAACGCGGCGGTCTCGGCATTCCACACCCGCAGCGTGCCCTCGCTGCCCGCGGTCACGAACAGTGTCCCACCGGTTAGCAACACCACGCCGACCGCCTGGTGCTCGGCGAGCTCGCCGAGCGCACGCGGGCCGGCGGCCAGCTCGTCGGCGGCGAACGTCGCGACGAACCCGTCTCCGGCCGCGACCAGCCGGGTCGCCTCGCCGTCGATCGCGATCGCCCGCACGTGCGCGTTGCGCGCGTGATCGTTCCACACGTCGACGGCGTCGGCAGGCGCATCGGCCGCGCGGCGCTCGATCTGCGGCGTGCCGTAGAAGTGGCCCGCGGTGTAGAGCCGGTTGCCGGCCGCGAACGCGACCGACCACGCTCCCCACAGCGTCGAGGTCAGCTGGCTCGTCGTGCCACTCGCGCGATCGATGGCGATCAGCTGGCCGGTCGCGGTGCCCGCGATCGCGACCGCGCCGTCGCCGGAGACCGCGAGCGCACTCAGCTCGGCGTCCGTGATCGTCGTCGTGCGTGCCGGCATCGCGTCGGCCAGCCGCCACTCCGCGACCTCACCCTGCCGCGTCGCCGCCAGCACGTTGCCGTCCGTCGACAGCGCCACCGCCCCGACCGGCGCGCCCGCGGTCGTGAACGGCGTCCCGTAGGCCGGCTCGTCGCCTTCGACCGACCACTGCTTGACGCTGCCGTCCTCGCCGCCGACCACGACGAGCGAGCCGGCGACGATCGATGTCACCGGCCCGTGCTGGTTCGCGACCGACCACAGCTCGTGCAGCGAGCCGCCATCCTGCAAGCAGCGCTCGAGCGGCGATCGATCGCCAGCCGGCGCGTCCGGCGGTGACATCACGTCATCGCCGCTGGTGCTCGGAGCCGTACCGCACGCACCACAGATCAGTAACAAGCAAGACCAGTTCGTCATGACAATCCTCCCGGTGCCGCGCACTCTAGAGGCCGGCCATGGCACGGACAATCAGTATTGTTGAGACTGCATTGTACGGATATTCTGAATCATGCTTCCGGACCTCGAGTCCCTGCGCTGCTTCGACGCGGCGGCGAGCCACCTGTCGTTTCGCACCGCCGCGCAGACCGTCGCGCTGTCTCCGGCGGCGTTCGGCGATCGGATCAAGCGGCTCGAGCACACGCTCGGCGCGGCGCTGTTCGCGCGCACGACGCGGCGGGTGGCGCTGACGCCCGCCGGGCTGCGCCTGGTCCCGCAGGCGCGTCGCGTGCTCGACGAGGCCGCGCGCTGCACCCGCGTCGTCCACGAGCAGGACCTCGCGGTGCCGTTCTCGCTCGCGGTCGGCACGCGGTTCGAGCTCGGCCTGTCGTGGCTGACGCCTGCCCTGCCGCGGCTCCAGGCACGCCGGCCCGAGCGCACCGTGCACCTCGTGTTCGGTGACAGCCCCGAGCTGCTCGCACGCGTCCGCAACGGCGTGCTCGACTGCGCGCTCACCAGCGCTCGGTTGACCGCGGGCGAGCTGTCGTACGCGAAGCTGCACGAAGAGGATTACGTGTTCGTCGCGAACGCGCGCCAGATCCGCCGCCACCCGCTCGCGCGCGCCAGCCACGCCGCGCAGCACGCGCTGATCGATGCGGCGCCGGATCTACCGCTGTTTCGCTACTTCCTCGACGCGCTACGCACGCGCGAGGTCTGGCGTTTCGCGAAGGTCGAGTACCTCGGCGCGATCGCCGCGATCCGCCTGCGCGTGCTCCAGGGTGCCGGCGTCGCCGTGCTGCCGCGCTACTTCGTCGCCGCCGATCTGCGCGCGCGCCGGCTGGTGCGGGTGATGCCCGCGATCGAGCTCGTGCGCGAGGCGTTCCGGCTGGTGTGGCGAACAGGCCATTCGCGCGAGGCCGCGCTGCGCGAGCTCGCGTCCGACCTCGCCACGGTGCCGGTACGCTGACTAGTCGCGGGTCTCGCGCACGTGGTCGCGGAACCGGCGCAGGCCGAGCTCGGTCTTGAGGTCGGTCAGCTCGCCGGCACGGCAGGCGGCGATCGCATCGTCGAGGAGCAGCCACGTCGTGCGCGCGCCCTCCTCCATCGGGGAGCCGTCCCCGGTGAGCGGCTGCTGCGTGGCCGGATCGACGGCGACGGCGACGAAGTAGAACTTCTCGACGAGGCAACCCGGCGACGGGTACATGCCGGCGCCGAGCAGCACGACCGCGTCCTGGTCGACGAGGAAGCCGGCCTCCTCGAGCACCTCGTGCGCCGCGCGCGCGCGCAGGCCGGCCTCTCCCTGGTCTCCCTCCTCGACGATGCCGGCGACCAGCTCGGTCAGGAACATGCCCTGCGGCGGCTCGGGCAGCGGTGCGCGCGCCGGATCGCGGCCGAGCACGAGCGCGGGCCGCAGGCCGTGGCGCACGAGCACCTCGGTGCCGCGCTCGGTCTGCGCGTGAACGACGACCACGACGGCGTCCTGGCCGTACGGCCGGACGACCGCATCGCACACGTACGGCGCCGAGGTCGAGCCGTCGGCGCGCACGTTGCGCAGGTGAAGCCGGCGCAGCGCGAGGAAGCCACCATCGCCGACGCGCTCGTCGCTGTCGACGACGAGGTCGCGGACCTCGCTCACGGAGTCGCTGAGCCCTCGGCCGGATCGGTGGCCGGGGGCACGGCGGACGGATCCGCGGCCGGCGCATCCGGACCAGCCGGCGCCGCGGAGCTCGACGGCTCGTCGGGCGCGGGCGGCAGCGTGGCCGGATCCGCGGGCGGCGGCGCCATGCCACCGAGCTGCTTGATCTCGTACGGCGCGAGCGCCTTGTGGATGTCGAGCGCGAGCTGATCGACCTTGCTGTCGACCCACCCCGGCACGCTCGGATCCCCCGGCTTGACCTCGTCGGGCTTGGGCATGCCGCGGTTCTTGCGCAGCATGACCGGGGTGACGTTGACGACCCACGCATCACCGTCGGGCAACAGCGTGACCACGAGCGAGATCCGGATGCTCTTGTCCGGCAGGTCGCGCTCGTCGTCGGGGTTCGACGAGGTCGTCAGGCCCTCGGGCGAGAACCAGCGCGCCTGGGTCTGCATCCCGAGCGTGGTCTCGTCCGACTTTGCGAGGGTGTACTTGCCCTCGACCGCCGCCTTGGTCGCCGCGAACAGCTGGAGCTTGTCACCCTGATAGCGCGCCGCCTTCGCGGTCGCGACTTCCTTCGACGATGGCCCACATGCAGCTGCGAACAGTGTCAGCAGGCCAAATGCACACACGAGGTTCCGCATGCGCCAGTCGTACACCAGCCCGGATCCCAGTGCTAGCCTCCGCACATGGCGGACCTCCAGGGCAAGCGCGCGCTTGTCACCGGCGCGTCGAGCGGAATCGGCGCCGCGATCGCGCGCGAGCTCGCCCGCCGCGGCGTGCATCTGGTGCTCGCGGCGCGCCGGCGTGCCCAGCTCGACGAGGTCGCGGCGACCTGCAGCCAGCACGGCGTCACCGCCGAGGTGATCACCGCCGACCTCGGCCAGCCCGACGGCGCGCGGGTGCTGTGGAATGCAGCAGCGCGCACCGGCATCGACATCGTCATCAACAACGCCGGTTTCGGCTACTTCCGGCCGTTCGCCGGGATCGACTGGACGCGCGACGCCGAGCTCGTGCAGCTCAACATCACGTCGCTCGTCGAGCTGTCGCGGCGGTTCGTCGATCACCGCCGGGACCGCGACGGTCGCGCGTACCTCGTCAACATCGCGTCGATCGGCGCGTACCAGTCGGTGCCGAACATGGCGGTCTACGCCGCCTCGAAGGCGTTCGTGCGCAACTTCACGGAAGGGTTGCACGACGAGCTCGCCGGCACGCCGCTGTCGGCGACGTGCATCTGCCCGGGCGGTACGAAGACCGAGTTCCACGCGGTGGCCGGGGCCGGCGACTACAGCTGGCTCGCGAACCGCTCGATGATGACCGCCGAGCAGGTCGCGCGCATCGCGGTCGAGGCGATGGTGCGCGGCAAGCGCAACGTGATCCCGGGGCTGATCAACAAGCTGTCGTGCTGGGGCGTGCGGCTGGTGCCGCGCCGGATCGCGTCGTGGATGTCGCGCCGCGTGCTCGGCAAGCCACGGCCCGGCGAGCTGCCCGCGCGTACCACGGAGGCCGCATGACCGAGCGCCACAATATCCGCCACTGGACCGACGAGTCGCGCGGTGTCTACGAGGTCTGGTACCTGACCTGGAACCATCCCGGCACGGACCAGGGCTTCTGGCTGCGCTACATCACCGAGGCTCCGGTATCCGGACCGGCGCGCGCCGAGCTGTGGTTCGCGCGCTTCGATCCACGCGACCCGTCGCGCACGTTCGGCATCCACAAGCGGTTTGCCGCGAGCGAGCTGACGAGCAGCGCGGACCCGTTCGCGCTCGCGATCGCGGGCAGCCGGCTCGGCCACGATCACGCGATCGGCCAGCTCGCCGGCGATGGCCACGAGGTGACCTGGGATCTGCGCTGGGATGCCGCCGGCCAGGTGCTCCGGCAGCTGCCCGAGGTCATGTACGCGCGCGGCGGGCTCGGCGAGACCACCGTGCAGTCACCGAACCCGCGCGTCGCGATGACGGGTACGCTCGTCATCGACGGCGAGACGCTGAGGTTTGACCGCGCGGTCATGGGCCAGACCCACCTGTGGGGCAAGCGGCACGCGTACTCGTGGACGTGGGGCCGCTGCGCCGAGTTCGCGGGAGCGCCCGACGCGGTGCTGGAGCTCCTCGGCGTCCGGCTGCAGCGCCGCGGCATGCTGCTGCCACCGCTCGTGCTCGTCGCCCTCGATCTCGACGGCGAGCAGTACCGGCTCAACCAGTTCCGCCACGTCGTCGCCAACCGCGGACGCTGGGCCGAGGGCACGGTCAGGTTCACGGCGTGGTCCCCGACCGTGAAGGTCGAGGGCGAGCTGACCTGCCGGCCCGACCAGATGGTGCTGGCCCCGTACCTCGATCCCGATGGTACCGAGGTGTTCTGCGCGAACACCGAGATCGGCGACGCGCGGGTCACCGTGTACCGCCGCGCGGGCCTGTCCTGGCGGGAGCACCGCACGCTGGAAGCCAGCCGGCGCGCACACTTCGAGCTCGGCGGCCGCGTGCGCGATCCTGCGGTCACGCGCGAGCACCGGCTCGTCCCGTGAGGTAGTCTGCGCCGCGATGGAGCCGAGAAAGACCCCGCTCTGGGACGCGCACAAACAGCTCGGCGCGAAGCTCGTCGACTTCGCCGGCTGGCACATGCCGGTGTCCTATCCGGCCGGTACGATCAAGGAGCACAAGGCCGTGCGCGAGGCGGTCGGCCTGTTCGATGTCTCGCACATGGGCGAGGCGTACCTGCGCGGCCCGCGTGCGCGCGAGGTGGTCGGCAAGCTGACCACGAACGCGTGCGAGTCGGCGCCGCCCGGCAAGGCGGTCTACACGCTGCTGTGCCGGCCGAACGGTGGCATCGTCGATGACTGCATCTTCTACAAGCGCGCCGACGATGACTTCATGGTCATCTTCAACGCGTCGAACATCGGCAAGGACCTCGAGTGGTTTCGCGAGCACGCCTCGACGCTGTGTGATGTCGTCGACGTCTCCGACGAGACCTCGCTGATCGCGGTGCAGGGGCCCAAGGCGGTCGGCATCGTCGACGGCCTCGCGAACGGCACGCTCGCGAAGATGCCGAGCTTCGCGTTCGCGGGCGCGGTCGTCGCCGGCGTCCGCTGCCTCGCCGCGCGCACCGGCTACACCGGCGAGGACGGCTTCGAGCTCGCCTGCCCGAACCGCGACGCGCCCGCCCTGTGGGCCGCGCTCCTCGAGGCGGCGACGCCAGTCGGCGGCCTTCCCGTCGGCCTCGCCGCGCGCGACTCGCTGCGCCTCGAGGCACGGCTGCCGCTCTACGGCAATGATCTCGATGACGACCACACGCCGCTCGAGGCCGGCCTGGGCTGGGCGGTCAAGCTCGACAAGGGCGAGTTCATCGGCGCGCCCGCGCTGCGCACGCAGAAGGCCGCCGGGGTGACCCGCCAGCTCGTCGGCTTCACGATCGACGAGAGCGCCCGCGCGATCCCGCGCCACGGCTATCCGATCGCCGATCGGAGCCGCGCGGCGGACGATCAGGTCATCGGCACCGTGACGAGTGGCGGCCCGGCGATCTACGTCGGCGGCGCGATCGGCCTCGGCTACGTGCCGGTCGGGCTCGCCGCGGCGGGCACGAAGCTGACGATCGATTGCCGCGGCAAGGACGCGACCGCCACCGTGGTTTCCGGCAAGTTCTACAAGCGAGCGAAGTGAGCCCCGTATGAGCACGTTCCCCAGCGATCTCCGTTACACCAGCGACCACGAGTGGCTCCGCGTCCAGGGCACGACCTGGCGCGTAGGCATCACGCAATTCGCCGTCGACGCACTC
This sequence comes from Kofleriaceae bacterium, assembly GCA_036794935.1. Taxonomy (GTDB): domain Bacteria; phylum Myxococcota_A; class Polyangia; order Haliangiales; family Haliangiaceae; genus JABFXX01. The sequence goes on from DAIRFU010000161.1 coordinate 7,962, forward strand.
GGCGATATCACGCTCGTCGATCTGCCGAAGGAAGGCGATCAGGTCACCAAGGGCCAGCGCTTCGGCACGGTCGAGAGCGTCAAGAGCGTGAGCGATCTGTACGCGCCGATCTCCGGTCGCGTCGTCGCGGTCAACAGCGCGCTCAAGGACGCGCCCGAGGACGTCAACACCGAGCCGTACGGCAAGGGCTGGATGATCGAGGTCGAGGCCAACGACAAGGCCGAGCTCGACGAGCTGATGACGCCCGACGCCTACGCGCAGCACGTCGCCGCGCAGTGAGCTAACGCTCGACGGGGAAGCCGTGCTTCACCCACTCGTCGTAGCCACCGTCGAGCGCGACCGCGCGCGTGTAGCCCATCTGGCGCAGCGTCGCCGCGGCGAGCGTCGAGATCCGGCCGTACTGGCAGTACGTCAGGATCCGCGCGCCCGGGTCGGGGAGCTCCTTGTCGACGCGCAGCTCGAGCTGGCCGCGCGGCAGGTGCTTGGCACCCGGCAGGTGACCACCGGCAAACGCCTCCTGCTCGCGGACGTCGAGCGGCACGATGCTGGCGTCCCCGCGCGCGAGCCGATCGCGCACCTCGGCCAGGCTCATGAACGCGATCTCGCGTGACGCCTCGGCGAGCAGCTGCGCGACCGTCTTGCCGCCCGAGCGGTTCGTGCGCAGCGCCTCGCTCAGGTGGGTCGGCATCTTGATGTCGAGGCCGCGCATCAGCGCGACGAAGTCGGCGCGCTCGGCCTTCTGCAGGCGCGGGTTCGTCGCCTTCTCGGCGCCGATGCTCGACGACACGCGATCCTTGTAGTCGTGCGCCGGGTAGACCTTCATCGCGTCGGGCAGCTGGAGCAGCTTGCCGAACAGGCTGTCGTACAGCGCGTCCGGATCGCCGGTCGGTAGGTCGGTGCGGCCGGTACCTCCGATCAGCAGCGTGTCGCCGGTCAGCACGCGATCCTCGAGCACCAGGCACATCGAGTCCTCGGTGTGCCCGGGCGTGTGGAGGACATTGACCCGCAGCTTGCCGACGATCAGCGTCTCGCCGTCGTCGACGCGAACATCGGCGAACGGCGCGGCGGCCAGCCGGTGCATGACGACCTTGGCATCGAGCTGGCGGGCGAGCTCGCGCGCCGCCGAGAAGTGATCGGCGTGCGTGTGCGTCTCGCAGACGTAGTGCACGCGCATGCCACGCTCGGCCGCGAGCGCGACGTAGCGGTCGAGCTGGTCGAGGTGCGGGTCGACGATCATCGCGCCGCACGTCTCGTCGCAGCCGATCAGATAGGACAGGCATCCGCCACAACGGATCTGCTCGAAGAGCATGCGGCACTCTACCTCACGGGCGAGCGCCGAGCGCCGCGCTGGCGCGTGCCGGGCCCCCGCCGCCGCCGTACCAGCACGAGCACGAGGCCGAGCCACAGGCTGTCGCTGGCCCCGCCGGTCTGACAGCCGCATCCGGATCCCTCGTCCGGCGAGCCGGTCGCCGGCAGCGACGACGGTGGCACGCCCCCGTGGTCCGCGAGGGTGAGGCCGAGCTCGGGCACGTCCTCGGTGACGGCGTGCGCGAGCTGCACGGTCGCGCCCGGCGCGACCGCGAGACCCGGCGCGGGCTGCGCCCGACCGCGGGCCTCCCAGCGGCCACGCACCGGAGTCGTGCACGTGATCGGGCCGCGCCACGGATGACGGATCGTGTAGCGTGCCCCGAACGCGTCGTGCGGTGCCGGGTGCGCGCCTCGCTCGAGCGCACCGCTCGCAACGAGGGACTCGCGACCGCCGGCGATCGGCGGCGCCGGCCGGAGCTCGAGGTCCTCGGTGATCGACTTGTCGTACCGCAGGTGCAGGCGGGTCACCACGAGCTCCTCGCCCGCACGCCAGGCGCTCGCGTCCCCTGCGTACTCGGTGATGACCGCGCCGGGATGCCGGTCGGCGGTGGCATCGAGCAGCGCCGCGTAGAACGCGCCGAACCGATCGCGGACGTCGGCGGTCACGCGCAGGTTCGTCGGGATCGTGACGTTCGGGTAGTTCGCGGCCTCGTAGCGCTGATGCGGGGCGAGGACCCAGGCGATCAGATCCTGCGTGCCGTCGCTGTTCGCGAGGCCCAGCCGGATCGGCAGCTCGAACCGCTCGCTCTCGTAGCGGATGCGCAGCGCCGACAGCACGGCACGGCCGTCCTCGAATGCGACGCGGCCGGGGTCGACCTTGGCGACGACGAGCTTCATCCCGCGCGCGAGGTACGCCTGCATCACCATCTCGGTGCCCTCGGGGAGCTGGTACTTCTCGCGGCGCAGCCACGCCTCGAGGCCCGCCGCGTCCTTCGGCGCGACGATCGCGATCTGGTACTCGCCCGCGACGAGCGGTGAGTCCACCGTGGCGCCGAGCTCGGTCTCGCCCTGCCCGGCCGCGGCGGCGGCGACGGCCTCGCAGGGGTCGCGCTCCCAGTACTCGACGAGGCGCGGCGCGGTGCCGAGATCCAGTGCGTCGAGCGCACCGCGCGCGAGGACCTCGATGTCGCGCTCGGTCACCGTCTGCGGCACCGGAAGCACGAGCGCGAAGGGCTCCGCCGGGCCTCGATAGGTCGGGCGCACGGTCAGCACCGTGCGCGTGCCGTCGCGCATCAGCACGACCTCGGCCGCATCCGCGAGCCTGGGCGGCCCGTCACCGGCGACGTACAGACCGCCGAACGCGTGCGCGACGTTCGGCAGGCACGGGCCGATCGCCAGCGCGGCGAGGATCGCCAGTCGAGCCATGCCGCGAGTGTGCCCGATCTGGATCGCCGCCGACACCCTCAGGGTGGACAGCCGGCCTGCCGCGCGATCGCGAACAGCTTGTCGCGCTCGCGCTTGCACTCGGCATCGACGACGGGCAGCGAGGCGCGATCGGCGCCCTGTGCCGCGGCGAGCAGCACGACCACCTCGCGCGCGTACGCGGCGCGCTGATCCGACGGCACGCTCGGGCAGCGGCCGATCCGCGCCGCGATGCCGCGCAGCGCCTGGCATTCGGCGCCGCGCATGCCGATCGCCGGATCCGGGTTCGGCGCGCAGCCGATGTCGACGAGCTCCTGCTCGACCTTCGCGCTGCGCGCGGTGCACTGCGCGGCGAGCCGCGTGCGATCGCCGCCACTCGCCTTGCGCCACGCCGCGCGCTGGCGGGCGAGCCGTGCCGCGTTCTCGAGCGGCGGCCGGGTCAGCTTCGTGCAGTGCGACTCGATGCGCGCCCAGGCCGCGAGCTGATCGCACGCGGCGATGCCGACCGTGCGCCGGCTCATGGTGCCGCGCACCTGGCAGCCACTGTCGAGATCGACCGCGAGCTCGAGCGCGCCGGCCTTGCCGCGCGACACGGTGACGCTGACGTCGGCCTGGCGGCCGGTCCAGCCGTCACTGCCCTCGACGAGCGCGAGCTCGGCGAGCGCCGAGCCCGCCGGCGACAGATCGATCGAGACCGAGCCGTCGCGCGCGTCGAGCGGCAGGCTCGTGCGGTCGGCGCCGTCGGCGGTGCAGCTCGTCCACGTCAGCGCGCCTTCCCAGTCGCCGACCCAGTCGGCCCACGTCGTCGCCGGGGCCGCGGGCGGGGGCGCCGCCGGTTTCACGGCCGGCTTCACGGCCGGCTTCGCCGACTGTCTGGCTGCTGGCTTCGCGAGCGCGGCGCTGGCCGCGGCCAGGCCGAACAGCAGCACGAGCCGACGCACCCGGAGAGCCTATCGCTCGTCGACGACGCGCGCTTCGGGGAGTTTCGGAGGCGGAGGTTTGACGAGCAGCACGTAGCCGATGCCACCGGCGAT
>DAIRFU010000775.1:0-3243 GCA_036794935.1 Kofleriaceae bacterium
CCTGTATGATGAGAGCACCGAGTGCGGCGGGTACGCGTAGGCGTGGGTCTGCGTTCAGGGTCTCGAACCACGGTGGCTGCCCGGCCGGATCCAGTCGCGCGCGCTGCGCGTGCCACGTGCCGTACAGCGGCGGCGCGACGACCGGATCGCCGCCGCTCGCCTTCACGTCACTCGGGATGTCGAGCAGCGCCGCGAGCGCATCGACAAAGGCAGGATCCGGCTCGATCCCGTCGTCGGCATTCGGCGAGCGCAGTGCGCCGACGAGCATCAGCGGCTCCGCGGCCGCCGGCGGGAGGTTCCCACCCGGCGCGCTAGCGTCGAGCTCGCGCACCCCTGCCGTCGCGGGGAGCGCCTGCGGTACGAGCTTCCGCACGAGCGACTCGAAATCGCCGTCCGGCCCCGTCGCGAACCGCCAGCGGTGATAGACGGGGAGTTGGAGCGCTGCGGACAGTACGCCATTGGTCGTCGTCCAGGCAGGCGTCAACGCACCGCTCGCCGGCGCGATCGGCAGCCGCAGTCCGGCGAGCCGGCCAACTTCGAACGTCGGCACGAGGCACGCGATGTACGTGGTGTTCGCCAGCAGGCGCCGCGGGCACAACAGGCGCGCACGGCAGCGTTCGGGAGCGTTCGCCACGACGCTGTCGAGTGCCGTGCCGTCATCGCCGCTGACTTGCACGTGCGCCCAGGCCCACGCCTGCTGCACGTCCGGCATCGGCGTGCCCGAAGCGATCGTGATCGCACCGAGAGCGCGATCCGGCCGCGACGGCTCGTCACTTGCGAGCTCGGCCTGCGTGACGACGACGAGCGCGCACCACGGCCGCAGCCGGCCGGAGGTGTCGGACTTGCGCGGCGTGTAGCGCCACGGCAGATCGGGCTGCGCGAATTCGACGAGCGGGAAGTAGTTTGCCTCGGCATCGAGCGTTCCCGCCGGCGGCCACACGCGCGCGATCGCCCGCGCATCGAAACCCGAGATGTCGCCGGGGCCTAGTAGGTCAAGCGTCACCGCTGCCGGCTGTGCCACGCCGGCCAACGTGAGCGAGACCGGTAGCGATGCCTGCGCGGCGCCCGGGTCCCCGTCCGCGGTCGAGATCTGCGACGCGGCGCCGCGGCGCAGCCACGACACGTAACGGACGGCAGCATCGGACTGGCTCATGCGGCCTCGAACATCGGGACGATCACGAACGCGCCGGCGTCCACAGGGTTGGCGGCGATGTGCGCGGCGAGCGCGAGCTCGGCCGTGCCGCGTGCGCCCGGCGGCGCGAGATCGGGGCGCGCGCCGAGATCGTCGACGGACGCGATCACGAACATCTCCTCGGGCAGCCCGCCGCGGGCGACGAGCTGCGGGCCGGCCTCGCGCGTTCCGGTCTGCCCCGAGAGCAGCTGCGCTGCCAACGTCGGGCGGAACCGCGGCCCGGTACGGGGCGTCTGGGGCGCGACGATCACGGTCTCGTACTCGAGCGGCACGATCAGCTCGACCCCCGCGGCAGTCGCGTCGCCTGCGAGCGAGACGCCGGCGTCCATCTGCTCGAAGCCGTCGCGCGAGAGGCGATCGGCAGCGGAGAGATCCTCGAACTCGGCCGGCGCGAACCAGTCAGTCACCGGCGTGAACGAGACGTTACCACCTGCGATCTTCGCGCTGGTCACGACGAGCTGCGTGATATCGGTCGGCGCGCTCTGCGCGAACCGCGTGATCCGGCGATTGAAAGGCACGACGCTCTGCCGAACGGTGAGTGCCGCCATCGGATCAACGCGCGTGACCGCGGCTTGCGCGGCGGACGCGTCGACCGGAGGCGCGGTGGTGACCGTGCGCTCGACGCTCCCGACCAGCTCACCCGCCCAGCTCGCGGTGTCTTGCAGCACCGGCAGCAGCACCTCCAAGATCGCGATCGAGGGCAGCTCGAGGAGCTGGCTCAGCCCGAACGACGCGCTGAAGTCGACGCACAGGTCGACCAGCCACAACGACAGGCAGGCCTCGCCGGAGATGTGCCACGGCGTGGGGCCGGTCAGCTTGCCGTCGAGGTGAACGCCCGCGAGCACGCTGGTGCCACGGCGGAGCGACACGCCCGCCGAGACATCGACCTCGAACGAGAGTGGCAACGGCTGAAACAGCGCCTCGAACCCGACCGAGCCGCTGATGTTGAGCGGACCGGCCGATGCGTAGAGCTCGACTTGCGCGCCGATCTGCGCGGTGTTCGACGTGAGCGCGAGGAAACCCGTGATGTCGAGCCGCGGATCGTCGTCGGCACCGATCGGGATCCGCACGCGGCGCAGCGGCGGAAAGCCCGGAGGCGGCCGGAACTGCGAGTGAAACCCGCCGACCGATACCACGAACGCCTTCTGGTCGCCCCACGACGCGCGCAGCGCGTAGTCACCCACGATCGGGAAGCCGATGACCGACGAGTCGCGCAGCGTTGCGTCGATCGCGAGCCTCTTCTGGGTGAAATCGATCTCGCCTACGACATCGACCTGGAGGACGATGAGTGGGTAATCCTTGGTCGGCAGCTTCGTGTGCATGCTGCCCAGCAGCACGATGCGCACAGGTGCGGGTAGCTCGAGCAGTACCGCAAGCTCGGCCTCGACGATCGTCCGCGGGCCCCAGCCGAGCTTGGCGGCCGGGCCGAACACGTACCGCCCGGGCGCCGCCGGGAAGTACGTCGCGAGGTCGCCGAGCAGCCGAGACGCCTGCGCGACCGGATCGGCAGGAAAGAAGATGTTGTCGATGCCGGGGCCGCGCAGCGCGGAGCGCAGCGCATCGGTGTCGACGCGGCGGTTGATCGCGATCAGCCCGCCGACACCGTTCAGCGTGAATCCCAGCCCGAGCTGGATCGGCCGAAACTGTGCCGAGATGATCGCCGCGAGCGAGTAACCGCCGCGCGGCGGCCGAGTCTCGAGCACACCGTAAGCCGACATCTCGACATCGAAGATTCCTAGCGCGAGCTCCCCGAAATAACGCCCGTGCGCCGCGTCGACCGACAGGACGCCGGACCCCGTGACCGGCCCGGCCGCGACGCCGAACGAGATGCCCCGCGGGGCCTGGAACCCGACGTCCAGATCGAGCGGGCCGAGGTTGCCGCCGCCGAGCCCGAGCGCGGCGCGCAGCCCGATAGCGTCGAGCCCCAATATCACCGGCCCGAGCACCGCGCACCGCGCTTCCGGACACCGTCGCCGCCAACCCGACGCCGCTCGCCGTCGCCTCGATCCGCGACGGCGGTTGGCTCAAAGCCGACGCCACTATCGTGCTCG
>DAIRFU010000776.1:0-3240 GCA_036794935.1 Kofleriaceae bacterium
CCCGACCGTCGATGCGGAGCGTGCCGCGCATGTGCCGATCTCGACCGCGCCGACCTCGCTGCCACCGCCCAAGCAGCTGGAGTCGACGCAGAGCGGCCCGACCCCGGCGTGCCCGCAGTGCGAGTCGCCGATGTCCTGGGTCGACGAGCACCTGCGCTTCTACTGCCGCAGCTGCCGCATGTACTTCTGACCGATCAGAAGATCGGGTTGTCGAACGGGGCGGGCGGCACCAGGAAGTAGACGTCGCGCTCGTCGAGCTGCGTGACGCCGTCGCCGTACACCTTGACGGTCGCGCGGAACAGCTGCGGGACATCGGTCGCCGGCACGGTCGTGTTCTGCTTCGACACGACCTTCCAGCACACCGGGGTGCCGGTGCGGACCTGGATATACTTGTCCTTGTACGTGTCGGCGTTCGTGTCGACGTCGGTGAGGCCGTTCGAGCACGCCGGGGTCCCGAGCTGCAGGGTCTCGAGGTGGTCGACGAACGCCGCGATCGAATCGACCGTGTCGCTCCCATCATCGACGGTCAACGCGTTGACGTCGAGCGGCAGGCCGTTGGCCAGCCTCAGGATGCCCTGCTCGATCGCGGCGGCGGAGTTGGTACCCGCGCCGTCGAACACGAGGGGTGCATTGCCGTTCGCCGCATCGATCGCGCCGGTGTCGGTCGCCATCTGGCGCAGCTCGGTATTCACTGCGTTCGCGTAGCCGGAGCCGAGAATGCCGATCAGCTTGGCCTTGGTCGCCAGGTACTTCGGCAAGACGGTGCTCCAGGTGGGTAGCGCATACGTGCCCGTGAACGGGGCCTCGTCGGTGGCGAGCATGACGACCGGAAGCGCGCCCTGGCGGAAGCACGGATAGCCGAAGGTCCCGTAGCCGGCGTTCGCGGCCGGCGAGGTGGCGCAACTCGCTCGCGGCAGCACTCCGCTCAAGCTGAACATCGACCCTCCCTCGCCGGTGACCGCCGCGTACGCACCGAACGTGAGTGTCTCGTTGCAACAGCCACCCGGCTCGGTGGTGGCCACCGAGGTGAAGCTCGGGTTCGGCTGGACATCGACGAAGTGGTGGTACGCCTCGCTGCCGGAGCCCGAGTAGCCGATGGTGCCGGCGCCGGCCCACAGGTCCGGGATGCAGTTCGTGGTGACGTTCGGCGGACACTTGAGGTTGGCGACCACGGCCGCGAGGTTGCTCTTCACGGTCGTGATCTCGCTGGCCATCGTGCCCGAGCGATCGAGCATCACGTAGAGGTCGACGGCCTGCAGCTTCGTCGAGAAGTCGAGATCGTCGTCGAGCGGTGACTGCGCGTCCATGTACGGCTCGACGAACACGAAGTCGCCGTTCGCCTGCGGGTTATCGCCGGCATCATTCGGATCGGTGCCCGCCGTGACCTCGATGAGATCGCTGACGCCATCACCGTCGGTGTCGTCGCTGGTCGCGCTGGTCTCGTCACCGTCCTGCGCACCGTTGCAGTTCGTGTCCTCGTTCGCGTCGGGCACGCCGTCGTCGTCGCTGTCGCGATCGATGAAGTCGAAGTGGTGATCGCCGTCGGTGTCGGCGGGCGGGTTACCGCGCGCCTCGGTCATGTCGGGCACGCAGTCCTCGTCGCTATCGAGATCGAGGTAGTTCGCCGTGCCGTCCATGTCGTAATCCATGTTCGTCTCGATGAAATCCGTGATCGTGTCACCGTCGCTGTCGGTGTCACGGAAGTCCGGCGTGCCATCGTTGTCGGTGTCGACCGGCTGCGCGGCGTTCGGCCCGATCTCCTCGGTGTCGATGATCTGATCGCCGTCGTCGTCGATGTCCTGGAAGTCGGCGAGGCCATCGGAGTCCACGTCCTCGACGCCATCGACGCCGTCCTCGCGGCCGTTGTTGTCGCTGTCGGTATCCTGGAAGTCGGGCGTGCCATCCTGATCGGAGTCGAGCGGTGGCGTCTCGGTGTCGCCGTCACCCGCCTCGCGGTAGTCGGGGATGCCGTCGGCGTCGCTGTCGTCGTCCTGGTAGTCGGGAGTCCCGTCGGCATCGGTGTCGACCGTTCCCTCGTCGACGTCGGAGATCGTGTCGCCATCGGCGTCCCCCTGCGGACCTCCGGTGTCGTCGTCACCACCGGTCCCCGATCCCCCGCAGCTGATGAGTAGAGCCACTGCGCACAGTCGGGCCAGCTTCATACGAGGAACAATACCAAGCCGCATGCCAGTGCGTGTAGTGATCGGCGACGCCGAGACCCGTGAAATACCCCGGCGGCGACGCTCGGCTAGGGTCAGCTGACCACCGACGGTTGTCCTCAGCTAGGATGCGCCGGCGCATGGCGACCCTATTGCTCATCCGCCACGGTCAGGCCTCGTACGGCGAGGTCGACTACGATCGCCTGTCCGCACGCGGCGAGAAGCAAGCGCAGGCACTCGGCAAGTTCCTCGCCGATGCCGGCATCGACCAGCTCTACACCGGACCGCTGGTGCGGCAGGTGGGCACGGCGACATTGGCGGCCGAGGTAGCCGGCAACCTACCCGCACCCACAACGCTGCCCGAGCTCGCCGAGTATCCGGCATTCGATCTGCTCCAGCACTTCATGCCGAAGCTCGTCGAGACGGACGCGAAGTTCGCGGCGCTCACGCAGACACCGACGCGGGAGCTCGCGAACGAGGCGTTCCACACGATCCTCGGCCGCTGGGCGCGCGACGAGTGGGAGGTCGCCGGCGTCGAGCGCGTGCATGCGTTTCGCGCGCGCGTGCAACGCGGGCTCGATCAGATCGTGCGCGACGTGCGTTCGGGTGCTCGCATCGCGGTGGTCACGTCGGCAGGTCCGATCGGCGTCGCGGTCGGCCTCACGTTCGGCGCGACCGAGCACCACATGATCCGCACGAGCATCGTGATCCGCAACGCGTCGATCAGCGAGCTGCGGTTCCGCTCGCGCGACTTCGACTGGCACCCCGAGCGCGTCGCGCTGATCGGGTTCAACGCGACCCACCACCTGCCACCCGAGCTGCACACGGAGTACTGACATGGACTTCGACCCGCCCGAATCTGTACGGCCCCTGCTCGCCAAGATCGAGAAGTTCGTCGCCGAGGTCGTCGTGCCCGCCGAGGGCGAGGTGTTCGAGCGCGGCTTCGGCGCCGCCGCGCCGCTACTCGCCGAGCTGCGCGCGCGGTGCAAGGCCGCGGGCATGTGGGGACCGCAGGTGCCGAAGGAGCTCGGCGGGCTCGGCCTCGATCTCGTCGAGCACGGGCTCGTGTCCGAGAAGCTCG
>DAIRFU010000777.1:0-3238 GCA_036794935.1 Kofleriaceae bacterium
CATCGCGACAGGCATGGCGGGCACGCCGATGCCGGGCTTCGCCGGTGCGGCCAGCGAGGCCGAGCTGTGGGCGCTCGCCGACCACGTGCTCGCGCTGAACGCGGGCGCGAAGCCGCGCACGAGCGCCGCGCTGGATGAGGACGCGATCGCCGCCGACCGCGTCGCGAAGCTGACGACCGGCACGTGGCCCGGCGTCGATGCCGGCGAGGCGCGCGTGTTCGGGGCGCCGCTCTCGCCGCAGGGCACCCCGCCCGCGTCCCTCGCACCGGCGCAGGCCTCGCTGAGCGAGCGGCAGTGCGCCCGCTGTCACGCGAAGCAGGCGCGCGAGTGGCGCGGCTCGCTCCACGCGCGTGCGGCGACGCTCGGGCTGCCTGCGCGGGCACTCGATCATGTCGCGGGCCCGGACACGACGTGCGGCCGCTGCCACACGCCGCTCGCCGAGCAGCAGCCCGGCGCGGTCCTCGATCCGGCGTTGCGTGACGAGGGCGTCACCTGCGCGGCGTGTCACGTGCGCGGCTGGGTGCGGCAGGGTCCGCCACGCCGCGCGCCGTCGCTCTTGCCGGTGCCGAGCTATCCACTCGTCGAGCTCGCGATCTACGAGCGCTCCGACTTCTGCATGCCGTGCCACCAACTACCGCCGCGCAGCGCGGTCGCCGGCAAGCCGCTCTTGAACACGTACAAGGAGTGGCTCGAGGGTCCGTACATGCGGCGCGGCATCCAGTGCCAGCACTGCCACATGCCGAACCGCGAGCACCAGTGGCTCGGGATTCACGACAAGGACACGTTCCGTCAGGGCATCCGGCTCGACGCAGCGGCACGGCGCAGCGGCGGCGCCGTCACCGTCCGGGCGACGCTCGCGAACGTGGGCGCCGGCCACTACCTGCCGACGACCGCGACGCCGGCTGCCTGGCTGCGCGTCGAGCTCGTCGATGCACGGGGTCGCGCGATCCGCGGTGCCTCCGCCGCGCAGCGGATCGGCCGCGACGTCGTGTTCGCGACGCACTGGATCGAGAACGCCGACACGCGGATCGCGCCCGGCGCGTCGCTGACGCTCGCCCGCCGCTGGCGGGGCGGACGCACGCCACAGGCGACGCACGCGCGGATCACCGTCGAGGTCCATCCCGACGCGTACTACGAGAAGCTCTACGCCGCACGCCTGCGCGCGAAGCTGCCCGACGCGACCCGCGCCCAGTACGAGGCCGCGCTCGCCCGCGCGCGTGCCTCGCACTACATCGCCGAGCAGCGCCTCGTGGCACTATCAGCTCGATGATCGTCGCGTGCTCGGCGTGCAACACCCGCTTCGAGGCGGCGGGCTACCGTGACGTCCACTGCCCGAGCTGCCACGCGCTCGCGCAGCCAGCCGGCACCCGCCCCTGTCCGCGCTGCGAGCTGCCGCTGCAGGCGCGCCAGGTCAGCGACCTCATCATCGACGAGTGCAGCGGCTGCCGCGGCCTGTTCCTCGACGAGGTCGCGATCGGCCGCGTGGTCGCCGAGGACCACGGCGAGCGCGCGGACGCCCTGCTCGCCGCGCTGCCGCGCCTCGATCACGATCCGCTGCCGCCGGCCGGCGGCAAGATGTACGTCAAGTGCCCGACGTGCAGCACCCTGATGAACCGCAAATTATTCGCGACCGGCGCCGGCGTGGTCGTCGACGTCTGCCGTGCGCACGGCACGTTCTTCGATGCCGGAGAGCTGCCCGCGATCATCGAGTTCGTCCGCGCCGGCGGGCTCGCGAAGGCCGCGAAGCGCGACGCGGAGCGCCGGCGCGAGCAGGAGCGCAATGACAGGATCCGGCGCGCGGCCGCCAAGCCGGTGGCGCCCGTACGCACCGAGGGCGCGCTGTTCGTGGACTTCCTGTTCACGATCTTCAGCTGATAGGCCCTTCCTATCAGGGTTATCACCGACTCCGGACTGGCCGGATCGCCAGGCGCGCTTACGTTGTCCGCATGTACAAGACACCGAGTCACCTGCCCGAGACCAGCCGGGTCGCGCTGGTCCAGACCCTGAACGACCGCCTGGCTGACGGTCTCGATCTTCACGGCGCCCTCAAGGTCGCCCACTGGAACGTGCGCGGTCCGCAGTTCCCGACCCTCCACCCGCTGTTCGAGCAGTTCGCGAACCAGCTCGCCGTGCGCAACGACGCGCTCGCCGAGCGTGCGGTCACCCTCGGAGGCCTCGCCGCCGGGAGCGCGCGCCACGTCGCGAAGCACTCGAAGCTCGCCGACTACCCGAACGACGTCACCCGCGACCTCGATCACGTCAAGCTGCTCGCCGAGCGGATCGACACGTACCTCGAGGGCGTCCGCGAGTCGCGTGGCATCGCCGAGAAGCTCGGCGACACCGATACGGTCGACCTGCTCACGCAGGTGGTCACCGAGCTCGAGAAGAACGCGTGGTTCTTGCGCGCGACGCTCGCGTAGTGGCTACATCTCGTGCGGCATCGGCCGGCGCGGCGCCCGAAAGTAGCGCAGCGGCGAGTACGGGCCGAAGTTCGAGACCCGCGCGGTGTAGAGATCGGCGTAGTCGTTGACCTGCTCGCCGAACCGCGAGTTCTCGTTGCCCTCGCGCAGGCAGCTGCCCCAGTGCGGGTTGTACGCGCGGTCGATGCGCGCCTCGAGGGAATCGACCTCGGCGTCCATCAGCATCGCGCGGTCGCGCAGCGAGTCGATGTTGACGCGCGCGTTCTTGCGCTCCTCGTCGAGGCGGGCGCGCAGCGCCGGCGAGGTCGAGTCGTCGTCGAGCAGGCGCTGGATCTTCTTGAGGCGGAGCGTCTGGTAATCGATCTCTGACTCGAGGTTTCGGTGGCGGCGGTCGAGCAGGTCGAGGTCGCGGATCTGCGCCTCGAGGCGCTCGCTGACCGAGATCTCCCGCTCGAGCTCCTGGAGCACCATCGCGGTGCGCCACATGTGCTGCTTGCGCAGGCGCAGGATGTCGCCGTAGATGTGATCGCCGATGTAGAGGACCTGGTCGCCTCGGATGCCGGTCATCTGCTCGAACGCGACGACGTTGCCGGCCTGGTAGACCTTGTCGCGCGACAGGTGCTTGATCTCCGCGTTCTGGCCGTTCGCCTCGATCGCCGCGCCGGTGACCGGATCGATCTGCATGAACGGGCGCAGCTCGTTGAAGAACGCCGGCTTCGCGCCGCCGACGATCACGATGTCGAAGTAGTTGCGCCAGGTCGGGTACGCCTTGCGCTCGCCGTCGAGCAGGTAGCTCATCACGACGCTCGTGTAGTCGT
>DAIRFU010000778.1:0-891 GCA_036794935.1 Kofleriaceae bacterium
GAGCCTGCGGGTCCCCCGCCGCCTCGGCGAAGCCGCCGCGCAGCTCGATGCCGAGCGACAGGGCACTCGAGCGCGTCGTGCACGGCCCCCAGCCCTTCTCGTGATCACAGCCGCTCGCGTGGCGATAGCGGAGGTTTCTGGCCACCGCGCCAAAGCCGGTCAGCGCGGCGCGCTCGCCGGTGCCCGCGATCTCGGCACCGATGCCGGCCCAGCCGCTCCAGCGCTCGTCGACGATGTGGTACGCGGCATGGCCGTCGAGCGCCGCGCCGCCGCGGCTCCCGGTGCGGCCCGCGACGCCGGTCTCGATCACCTGCCGCTCGCTCACCGCGAAGCCGACGTGCACGCCGAGCACGACCTCGATGCCGAGCTCCTGTTGCGTGGTCAGTGTCGGACCCGCCGAGAGACGCGCGCCGGCACAGAGGCAGCCGGGGACCAGCGCGGACGTGGCGATCACGAGCGCCAGGGGATAGCTGCGCATGTACCGACTAGACGGAGCAGAGCGCGCGCGCTGACAGGCAGGGACGGTGATTGCCGCGCGATGCCGGCGACCATCGCGTACGCTGCTCCGCATGCGAGCGATCTGGATCTGGTATTTGCCGCTCGTCGCCGCGCTCGTGGCGGCGGTGCAGGGCGGCTGCGGCGGGCCGTCGGCCGAGGACACGTTCGTCGTGGCCCATCCGTGCGGGCGCGATCAGCTCCACCGCTCGCCGGTTCACGCGGCCGTGAAGGGCACCTGGACGCGCATCGAGGGCTGCGGCAGCACCGCGCTCGTCCGCAACGAGGTCGCCGGCGAGCACGAGACCTGCCGCATCTCCGAGCACCAGGTGCTCGGCACGCCGCCGGGCGACTTCGATCCGGACGCCGGACCGACCGCGCTCGTGCCGTGCCCGT
>DAIRFU010000778.1:901-3237 GCA_036794935.1 Kofleriaceae bacterium
CAGCGTCGGCTCCTCGCAGTGCAGCGCGAGCAGCCGGCCCGTGATCGAGCCGTAGCCGGTCAGGGTGCGAGCACGCGGTTGTCGATCAGGCGCGTCGTGCCGGCGAACGCCGCGACCGCGAGCACCGCGCGCCGCGTGACCGTCTCGATCGCGGTCAGCTCCTCGGCATCGCGCAGCTCGAGGTAGTCGAGCCGCATGATCGGCTCGGCGGCGACCGGCGCGCGCGCGGCGGCGAGCAGCGCGGCGACATCGCGCTCGCCGGCGGCGAACCGCGCCTCGGCGGCGGCGAGACCCGTGCTCAGCGACAGTGCCGCGCGCCGCTCGGCAGCGGACAGATACGCGTTACGCGATGACAGCGCGAGCCCGTCGGCCTCGCGGACGATCGGCACGCCGAGGATCTCGATCGCGAGATCGAGGTCGCGCACCATCCGGCGGATGATCGCGAGCTGCTGGAAATCCTTCTCGCCGAACACCGCGAGGTGCGGCTTGGTGATGTGGAACAGCTTGGTGACGATCGTCGCGACACCGGCGAAGTGACCGGGCCGGCGCGCGCCGCACATGGGCTGCGACAGCTCGCGGATCTCGACGAACGTCTGCGCGCCGGGCGGATACATCGCGGCGGCGTCGGGGCAGAACGCGAGGTCGATCCCGCAAACTCGCGCCTTCGCGATATCCGCGGCCTCGTCGCGCGGGTACTTCGCGAGATCCTCGTTCGGGCCGAACTGGGTCGGGTTGACGAAGATCGTCAGGATCACGATGTCGGCGCGCGCGCGGGCGGCACGCAGCAGCGCGAGGTGTCCCTCGTGCAGTGCGCCCATCGTCGGTACGACCGCGATGCGGCGGCCGTCGCGGCGCAGATCCTCGGCGCGCGCGCGCATCGCAGCCGGATCGCGCACGATCTCGAACGGGGGCCGGTGAAACGTCACCGGCGGAGCGTACCAGCGGATCGCCGGGCTAACAGCGATTCACGGCGGTGGTGCAGTCGTCGATCATCCCGAGCACCGTGAGCGGGCTGGTCGTCTGCGCGTTCGTGCAGCTCAGGTTGTCGATCGCGTCGAGGCACTTCTGCGCGGCCGCGCAGTTCGTCGGCGGCGGGCTCTTCGGCATCATGGCGACGCCGTCGCAGATCGCGGTGAGCGACGACACGTCGGCGCCCGGGCACGACTTCAACCTCGTGCACGCGTGATCGAACACGGTGATCAGGAAGTCCGCACCGTGCACGCTCGGCGCCGTCCCGAGCATGCCGCCGACCACGCCGCCGCCGCCGGTGCCGCCCCAGATGTCGTCGTCGTCGGGGTCGCTCGGTGGCGCTGGCTGCGCGGGCGGCGGCGCCTGCCGATCCGGGGCGACGGGCACGTCGTTCTGCGGCGCGCTCCATGGATCGAGCTGACCCTGGGTGTCCGGAAGCGGGTTGGTCTGCATGTGCTCCGGCGCGGGCGGCGCCGACATCTTGCTGCCGCTCTTCTGCGCGTCGGGCGGCAGGAGCATGATCACCGTCGCGGCGACGATCGCGATGGCGGCGAGCACGATCACGAGCATCGGCCAGCTGCGCCACAGCTGGCGCGGCCGCTGCGCCGGCAGCGAGCGCGCGGTCGTGCGCGGCGGCAGGATCGGTTGCGAGCCGTCCTGCGTCGGGATGGCCAGCGGCGCCGCGGTTGCCGCCGCATGCCCGTTCGTGCCGTTCGTGCCGTTCGTGCCGTTCGTGCCGTTCGTGCTGTTCGTGGCAGGCCGCCCGGTCACGCCAGGCATGCCCTGCGTGCCGTTCACGCCATGCAGGCCGTTCGGGGAGCGGCCGTCGAGTGCGGGCAGCGAGGTCGCGGCCTGCGGGCGTCCGGCGCGGAACGAGGTCAGATCTTCCTTGCAGTGCTTGCACCGTCCCGCCACGGGGTGCACGAGCCCCCCGCAGAGTGGACAGGGCACGCGTGCGTCAGCGATACCAGGAGGGCGCGCCGCGGCCATCAGAGTCAATGCTGTCATCCTTGGCACGCTCCTGCAATCGATACGTGTCAGCCGAAACACCCCGCACGCCGGCGGCTATTCCGGGCGCAATTGCCAAGCTCCCGTCGGCGCGCCACATTGCTACGCATGCCTCCACCGCCGCCTCGGGTGACCGAGCACGAGGTCCGCGTGCACGACCTCGATCCTCGCCACGACGGCGTCCGCATCGCGCAGCTCTCCGACATCCATGTCGGCAACATGACGCCGGCATCGCACGTGCGCGCGGCGATCGATGCCGCCAACCGCGCGCAGCCTGATCTCGTCGTGCTCACCGGCGACTACGTGTGCTGGCGCCGCCACGAGGCCGAGCTCGCCGCCGACCAGCTCGGTGGGCTCCG
>DAIRFU010000162.1:0-11673 GCA_036794935.1 Kofleriaceae bacterium
CCAGGAGTCGAAGGTGGCGTTGTTCGGATTGACCTGGAGCTCGACGTAGCCGCGACGGTTGCCGTCGGCGTCGATGAACATCTCGACGCAGTCCGCCTTCCACAGCGGCTGGTCTTGCTGCTTGTACGGCGAGGACACGTCGGTGTCGGTGATCGACACGTACAGGTAGAGGTTCTGCTCGTCCCACGCCATCCGCGCGATCGCGCGGCCGACTGCCTCCGGACTGCCGTCGGCGGTGACCAGCTCGCTCGACGTCACGGCACGCGCCCAGGCAGGCTCGTTCGCGACGCCGTCGATCGCGATCGGACCGGCCGCGTGCGGCACGTAGATCGTGCCGGGAGGCGGCGGCGCCTTCGTGAGATCGACATCGATCGTGCGCGCGACGATCGCGCGATCGGTGACGTGCGGCCCGCTCGCCGCCATGCGATCGCCGATCTGGTGGCCGTGCTCCGCGACGAGGCCCACGTACAGGGTCGCGGTCGGCGACCGCCAGTCCGGCCGCAGGACGATGTCCTGCACGTCCTGGATGATCTGCCCTGCCTTCCACGTCGCCGGCGGATGCCCGATCTCCATGTCGGTGGGCGGCAGGTTCATGAAGTCGATGCTGCCGGGTGCGCCGCGCACGAGCGCGAACACGTGCCATCCGGCTCCCGGCGGCTGCACGACCTGCCAGTAGTGGCGCACGCGGATCGTGCCGCCCGGCGCGAGCGGCGTCGTCCCGGGCTTGCCGTCGAGGTACTCGAGCTTGTTGCCGAGGTAGACGACCTTGCCGTCGAGCGCGACGTCGAGGCGCTGGAGGTCGGGCGGCACCGCGTCGAGCAGGTTGCCGCGGATGTACTTCGCCTCGATCTGCTTGCCCTGCGGCCCCGGGCCCCGATCGACGCAGCCGCCGAGGCCGCCCGCGAGCGCGGCGGCGATGACGAGGTGGCGCTTCATACGATCAGATCCGACGCGTCGTGGAACATCGCCTGGTTCGCCTGCTCGCGCGACGCCACGAGCTTCTCGACGATCGCGAGCACGTCGGGATAGCGCTTGGCCACGGCGTCGAAGTCGCGCTTCGCGAGCTTGAGCACGACGAGTGGCTCGAGTGCGACGACGTCCGCGCCGGCTGGCGCGCCGCGCACGAGCGACATCTCGCCGACGGCGGCGCCCGAGCCAAGCTCGGCGACGCGCGCACCGCCGCTCGACACCAGCGCGCTGCCCGACACGATCACCCACAGCGCGTCGTTGGGCTCGCCGTCGCGGATGAACGTCATGCCCTGCGGCACCAGCTCGCTCGCGAACTTGCCGAGCAGCTCCTCGCGCACCTTGTCGGTCAGCGGCTTGAACAGCTCCGACGTGCGCAGCACGTTCGCGAGCAGTCGCGCGCGCGCGTGGAACGCGATCACCTCGGCGAGCTGCGGGTACTTCTGCGCCGCGGTCTCGACTGCACGCGCCGGGATCTCGAGCAGCCACACATCCTCGGCCGCGACCACGTTCGCGGTCCGCTTCGTGCCGCCGACCAGCGCGATCTCGCCGAAGAACGCGCCCGAGTGCAGCTCGGCGAGCTGCGCGATCGGCCCCGACACCGATGGGGCCACCTGCTGAGGTTTGGGCCGCGACACCGCGACCGTGCCGTGCGCGATCCAGTACAGCGCCGTCGCCGGCGCGCCGATCTCGATGATCGATGCGGTCGCCGGATACGCGCGCGCGACCGTCACGCCGATCAGTGCGCGCGCGCCGGGCTTCGAGAGCGCGGAGAGCAGCGGCGCCGGCGCAACCTGGGCGGGCCGGCGTGACGTGAGCCAGCTCGCGAGCGCCTCGATGACCGCGCGCGCCTGCGCGATCGGCTCGCCGCTCGGCGTGGCGACCTCCGGCGGCTCGTCCGGCGCGGGCGGGGTCGAGAACGCGAAGTGCGGGCCACCGGTCGCGTACGTATCGATCACCTGATCGATCAGCTCGGGGCCGCGCACGCTACCGAGCTCGGCGAGGTGCCGGCCGCAGGCGACCGCCAGTGCGACCCTGCCGGCGACGCGCGCGCCCTCGCCGATCGTCGCGAACGCGAGCTCGACCTCGTCCGTGGCGCCGAGCGCCCCGAGGATCGCGGCGACCTCGAGCCAGGCTCCCCAGTCCCCCGGTGCCTGGCGCAGACGCTCCGTCGCGCGCACGAGATCGTCGGCGGTGACCACGCGCCGGTTATATCCCGTAATTCGCCGACGTGCCCTGGCGTCGCGCCGCCCTCAGAAACGCAGCAGCGTGAAGCCGCTCTTCGCGGGGGCCGCCTGGGGCAGCGTGCGGGCCTGGTTGCCGCTGTTCGAGTCCTCGCTCGCGATCGAGTACACGACGTACGCGCTCACCGCGACCACGGCCCAGAACCACCACTTCTTGTAGACCGGCGTCTCCTTCTTCTGCGGCTCGTCGGTCGGCGCGGTCGCGGGCGCTGCGCCCTGCGGACCGTTCGGCGCCTGCGCGCCCGCCGTGCCCTGGGCGGTCGGCGCACCTTCCGCCTGCGCGGTCGCCGGCCCACCGCGTGGATCCGGGATCCCGCTGCCGCCCGCCCCCGTCCGCTGGTCGCGGATCCCGTTGATGTCGATCGCGGCGACGCGATCGAGCTGCGCGTCACCGGTCGACACGGCCTGGCCCGTGCTCGGCGTGCCGGTCGAGCCGACGCCCGTCGCCACGTCACCGCCGGTGGTACCCGCCGCGGCGGCATCGTCGGCCGACTTGACCTCATCGGCCGTGCCCGCCGCCTCGGTGTGCTGCGCCTGCTCGGCGCGCTTCGCCTCGTCCGCCTTGCGCGCCTCCTCGGCGCGCTTCGCTTCGTCTGCCTTGCGCGCCTCGTCGGCGAGCCGTTGCTCCTCG
Organism: Kofleriaceae bacterium; assembly: GCA_036794935.1. Classification (GTDB taxonomy): domain Bacteria; phylum Myxococcota_A; class Polyangia; order Haliangiales; family Haliangiaceae; genus JABFXX01. The sequence continues at coordinate 2,842 of DAIRFU010000162.1, forward strand.
GCGCGCTTGGCCGCGGCCGATTTCAGCGCACCTTCGAGCCGCGCGATGCTCGCCTCGATCTCGGCGCGCTTGTCGGCGTTCGGCTGCTTGTCGAGGAACGCGCGATAGTACTGGATCGCCGGCTCGGCCTCGCCGAGCTTGTCGTAGCAGAGCGCGAGGTTGTAGTTGTTGAGGTCGGCCGGCGCGAGCTGTTGCGCGGTCGAGAACTCCTTGATCGCGGCGCGGAAGTCGCCGCTACCGTAGGCCTTGACGCCCGCCTGGTAGTGCGCGCGCGCGTCGCTGCGCGCATCGGCGAGTGCCACGCGCGGCGCCAGTGCCGCCACGAACAGCGCCAGCAGGATCACGATGGAGCGGGAAGCGGGTCGGCGCATTTGGGTTCCTCGAAGTGTGTCTCAGAAGGTGTGCCACATGCGGTGACGCCTGCCACCCGCAATGATGAGGGTCACTCGGCGTCGCAGCGCCAATCGTCGGTGTTGCTGGCGCAGTACTGCGCGATGCACTTCTTGTTCGTCGGGTCCTTGATCGTCTTCGAGCAATCAATACCCGGCGGCTTCGTGTTCGTGGTGTCCGGAGGCTTGTGCCCGCCGCCGGCCGCCACGAGCCGGACGCGCACGCGCTGCTTCTTGCCATTGACGACCGTCGGCTTGGAGTCCTTGAAGCCCTTGGCCTTGACGACGATCGTTCGCGGCGTGCCCGGTGTGATCATCAGGTCCTCCACGCCATCCTGCAGCTTCTTGCCGTGTTCCCAGATCTCGAACTCGTTGACGTACGGCTGGGTGAACACGGCGACCCCGATCGTCTTGACCGGGGGCGGCAGGACCGCGGAGCCAGCATCATCGCTGCCCTGGTTGCCGCTGCCCTGATCGTTCGTCGCGACGTCGCTGCCGCTGCCGCTGTTTGCCTGCGAGTCCGACCCCGAGCCCGAGTCCGAGCCCGAGCCGTTCGTCGCGACCTGCGAGCCCGACCCCTGATCGGACGTGACGCCGTGGTCCGAGCCGCTGCCGTCATCGGTGACGACCTGCGATCCGGAGCCGCTGTCGCCCGCTGCCGCGCTCTGCTTCTTGTCGCCGAGCACCATCACCGCAGCGATGCCGCCACCGACCGCGAGCAGCGCGACGATCGCGATGATCACGCCTGCCTTGCTCTTCTTGGGCGCCGTGACGACCGAGGACCCCGGATCGTAGAGCCCCGACGCTCCCGCGCCGACCGCGGCACCCTGCCCCGACGCGTGATGCACCGGCTGCGATTGGCCCGGTGTCGGATGAGAGTAGCCCGCGGGAGCCGTCGCCGCGTTTCCGCCGGCATGCTGCGCGAGGTGCGCGGCCGTCATCGGCGGCGGCGTCGGCTGCGCGATGTGGCCGGTGCTCCCGACCGGGAACGCCTCCATGTACGTGCTCATGCCGGCCCCGGCGATCGTGCGGTACACGCCGATCAGCGCGTTGACCAGCTCGTCCATCGTCTGGAACCGGCGCGCCGGATCCTTCTGCATGCAACGCGTGATGATCTCGGCGACACCGAGCGGGAGCGAACGACCGGCATTGGCGGCGCGCTGCGCGACCGGCTCGGGCTCGGTCGTGATGTGCTGGGTCAGAATGCCCATGAACGACTCGCCCTGGAACGGCAGCGAGCCGGCGAAGCACTCGTACATGATGACGCCCATCGCGTAGATGTCGGTGCGCGCGTCGACCGGATTGCCGAGTGCCTGCTCGGGCGCCATGTAGAACGGCGTGCCGAAGATCGTGCCGGTGCGGGTCAGGTTGTTCTGGCCCTCGTTGCCGGCGACCTTCGCGATGCCGAAGTCCAGGAGCTTGGGCACGTCGCCGCTGGCATCCTGGGTGACGTAGATGTTCTCCGGCTTCATGTCGCGATGGACGATGCCCTTCGCGTGCGCGGCGGCGAGCCCGTGGCCCGACTGGATCAGGATGTTGAGCAGCCGGTCGGCCGGCATCGGCTGCTGGATCATGTCGTTGAGCGGAGCGCCGGCGAGCAGCTCCATGCACATGTAGATGCGGCCGTCGACGAGCCGGCCGAAGTCCTCGACCGCGATGATGTTGCGATGCTTGATCGACGAGCTCGACCGCGCCTCTTGCTGGAAGCGCTTGACCGCCTCGGCGTTGGACACGATCTCGGCCTTGAGCAGCTTGAGCGCGAACTGCTTTTCGATGTGCACGTGCTCGGCCGCGTACACCTCGCCCATGCCGCCCTCGCCGAGCTTCTTGAAGATACGGTAGCGCCCGTCGATCACCTCGCCCACGAGGGATGGGGCGACAGGTGCCGGGGGAAACGACCCCGATGCCGGAGGGTCAACAGTCATGAGGCCCGCAGTATAACGCGCCGACGGGCCAGAACATGAAGCCGGGCAGTCCTGCGCCGCGCGGCGGGGTGCCTGGTCTGACCTCAAGGCGTTGGCCGACACACACCGACACCCTGCATGGAGGCCGCCGCGTCCGCATTGACCGTACAGACTTCACCCGCCGGGCAGGCGGCCAGATCGGGGCGCCCGCACGCATCCGCGGGCAGCGCGCCAGACACCAGCGTGCAGGTGCCGGCGACGCAGCGCGCGGCGAGATCGGGAGCGCAGGTGTCGACGCCGGGGCACGAAGGATTCGCAGGGCACATCAGCGCGGCGTCGTGAGCGGCCGCCTCGCTCGCCGGGATCGCGGTGTCCGCGCCGCCCAGCTCGCAGCCGCAGCAGTCGTCGCGCACCCGCGCGCAGTCCTCGTCGACGGTGCACTGGCTCGCCGGCGGCGCCGCGCACTCGCAGGTCAAGCAGCCGTTCGCGTCGGTGGCGAACCCGTCGGCGCAGGTCGCGTCCAGCGTGCACGCGACCGGCGAGCACACGAGCTCGCACTGGCCCGTGATGCACGCGGCCTCCATCGGGCTGCCACACGTCGGCGTCGGGCAATCGACGTTCTCGCACGCCATCTGCGCCGGATCGGTGACCGGCACCGCGTGGGTCGGGCAGTCGCAGCACTTGGGCCCGGCGGCGATGCAGTCGGCCGCGATCTGGCACGCGGGCGGCGCGCCCGCGCCGTCGTCCGAGCCGCTGCCGCCCTCGCCGCCGGTATCGCCGCCGGCCGCCTGATCGTCGAGCGACGCGGGACACGCGGCGAGTGCGAGCACGAGGGACACGAGGACGAGGCGCATGGGCGTCACGACTCCATCAGCAGGAGACGTGCCCAGTGTAACCGGTCGAGATCGCGAGGTCTGCTCTCAGTTTTTCGAGGCGATCAGACCCATCTTCTAGGGTGCTCCATCGATGGGCGCCAACATCATCACGAAGACCGACCGGCAGATGGAAGATCGCTTGCTCGCGGTAGCGGGAGATCCGCTCCGCGCGGACACGCTGCAGAAGGCGCGCGCCTTCAAGCGCACCTGGCTCGAGCTGGCCGAGGCCCTGACCAAGGTCCAGGCCGGCAGATCCTGGGAGCAGTGGGGGTTCACCGACTTCGACGCGTACTGCCGCAAGGAGCTCCACCTGCGCGGCTCGACCGTCGCCAAGCTGCTCGGCAGCTTCCGCTTCCTCGAGACCAGCGCGCCGCGCGTGATCGAGCGAGCGCGCGCGGAGGGCTTCGAGCAGGCACCGATCCCGTCGCTCCCCGCGGTCGAGTTCGTGCAGCGGGCGACCGAGCGCGCCGCCGCCGATCCGGAGACCATGGAGACGATCAAGCGCGTCGCGTTCGACGAGGGGCTCGACGCGCCGCTGCTCGCGAAGAAGTTCAAGGAGCTCGCGTTCCCCGAGACCAGCGCGGACAAGCGCGAGAAGCTGCGCGCCGGGATCGCGCAGACCGCGCGCAAGCTGTCCTCGATGATCGCGGAGGAAGGCTCGCCGGTGCCGAAGAAGCTCGCGATCCGCGTCGAGGAGCTCGTCGGCGAGCTGCTCGAGTCGATCGAGAACTGATCAGAAGTCGGCGGGCGGCCCGCCGCCGACCGTGCGCTCGATGAAGTCGGCGTCCTCGGTGAGATCGACGTGGAAGTGGTTGCGGTGGTCGCCGTTGTAGTTCGGCGTCAGCACGATGTTCCACACGCCGGCCGCCTTGAGCTCGCAGATCACCTGGTGGAGCCACGCGTCCTTGTCGCCCTCGGTCGTCGCGGTGCACGTGTCGTCGTCGGGATCGATCACCCAGTCGTCGACCACGCTGTAGTCGCCGTCGCCGGTGACCAGCTGCGCGATGTCGATCGCCCTGGCGTACGCGTGCTGCGACATCGCGCAGTCCGGCGGGGTCTTGGACTGATCGATGCAGCGGTAGTTGTAGATGCCGATGTCGACGAGCTCGTGGACACCGTGCGCGCGCACGATCGGCGCGGCCTCGGCGAGCGAGCGCATCAGCGCGCAGTCGCCGAACAGGGTCTCGCGCGGCGAGGTGTTGCCGCTGTAGCGATACGTGATGCCGTTGAGCGGCAGCGTGACGGTGACCGGATCGGCCACGCCCGGCTTGTCGGGACCGGCCGCGTAGTCGAGGCGATAGAGATCGAGCCAGTCGCGGCAGTCGGGGGCGGCCGGATCCTCGACCGTGATGTCGACGCTCGTTGCGAGCAGCTCGATGCCGTTAGCATCCAGCGCAGTGGCCGTGAGCGTCAGCGGACCCGAGGTCGCGAGCTCGGCCGCGAAGCTGCCGCCACCCAGGTCACCGAGCTCGACATCACCGGCGCGGATCGCGACGCGGGCGATCGGGCCGCTGACCTCGACCTCGACACCGACCGGCGCGACGAGCGCGCCCGAGCTGCCGAGCTGATCGCGCGTGAACACCGCCCCCGGGGCCGGCGAGACGATCGTCAGCGACGCGAGATCGACATCGGTCTCGACCGAGCAGCCGGCCAGCGCCAACACCCAGATCCAGCTCGCAGTGCGCATCGGGCGCGAATGAACACCGGGCTCGCACCCACGGTCAAGTGGTTTGATGGACCGACCACTAGGCGATGACGAGCTTGACGGCCTTCGCGATCAGGTAGACCGCGTAGCCCATGAGCGCGATGCCGACGACGCGCGGGATCCACGCGGCCTTGTCGCCGAGCACGTGCTTGCCCTTGTGCGTGAGGTACGCGACGAGCGCGAACCAGCCGAAGCTGCCGGCGAACACGCCGACGGAGCCGGCGAGGCCTTCCCAGTTGTTGTCGATCGTCGGCAACAGCTGGCCGACCACGACCACCCAGGTCACCATCGCGGCCGGGTTGAGCACGATCAGGGCGCCGCCGACCTTCATGCCCTCGACCAGCTCCCGCTTCTCGCGCATCGTGAGCTGCGACGCCGTCGTCGGCGGCTCGTCGGTGACGGCGGGAGTCACCGGCTGGCTGCGCGCGGTGAGGAAGCCATAGACGAGCAGCACGACGCCGCTGACCGCGTAGAGGATCGTCGGCAGCGAGTGCCACTTGGTGAGCACCGGCGTCACGCCGATCAGGCCGAGTCCCGCGTAGCAGGCGTCGGCGATCGCGCCGCCGAGCCCGACTCCGATCGCCCGCCGCATCGTGTGGCGATAGGACGCGTCGATCACGGCGACGTTCACCGGCCCGATCGGTACACCGGTCAGCGCGCCAGCGAGGACGCCGAACACCAGAAACATGAGCACGGGCTGCCCCGTGCTATACAGCAGCGTGACGTTGGCTGCCACGTCGAACACGCGATCTTCCGCCGGAGATTCGCCGGTTTCGGGCACGGCGCGTCAAAAGGCGGAAGGTGGGATGCGCGCTCTCCCTACGGGCGGTCCCGGCATCACCTGGCTGGGCCACGCGACCGCGGTGGCCGAGCTCGGTGCGGCGCGCGTCGTGTTCGATCCGCTGCTGCCGTGGCGCGCCCGCGCTGCCGGCAAGGTCGACGCCGTGCTGATCACGCACTCGCACGTCGATCACCTCAATCGCTGGAGCCTGAAGGCGATCGACCGCGACACCCACCTGGTCGTGCCGCGCGGCAGCGCCGACATCGTCAAGGACCTCGGCTTCGCGAAGGTCACCGAGGTCACCGCCGGCGATCAGCTCGAGGTCGCGGGGCTCGAGATCCAGGCGGTGGCGACGCGTCATGACAACGGCCGCTGGCGCAAGGGCGATCGGCCGGAGTGCGTCGGCTACGTCGTCGGCAAGGACGGCCGCCGCGTCCATCATGCGGGCGACGTCGACTTCTCGGATCACCAGGTCTTCGACGATATCGGCAAGCAGTTCGCGCTCGACGCCACGCTGTTGCCGATCGGCGGCATGATGCCGGTCTGGTACTACCGGCGGCGCCGCCACTGGCTCGATCGCGGCGTCCACATCGATCCGGACTGCGCGCTCGACATCTACGAGCGGCTCGGCGCCCGCACCATGGTCCCGGTCCACTGGGGCACGCTGCACCTGCGCCTCGGCCTGCCCTCGATGCCGCGCCGCCGGCTCGCGAAGATCGCAGGCGAGCGCGAGCGGCCCGGCGTGCGCATCCTCGCCCACGGCGAGCGGCTGACGCTAGACGACGCCCTGGAAGCGTAGGCAGCCGATCACGCCGGCGATGCCGATGATCATGCCGATCACGTAGCCGAAGTGACGGTCGCGCACGACCGCGTCGCTGCGATCGAGGTGGCGCGTCCGGATCAGGTTGATCGCGTCGTAGATGAACCACGCGCCGGCCACGACGCCGGTGATCAGCGTCAAGAACCACTCGAACACGGTCGGCGAGACCAGCTCGTTCATGCCGCCCTCGCGACGGGCGCGGGCCCGGGGATGGGATCGACCAGCATGCGCTTGGTGTCGTAGCCGATGATCACGGCCATCAACGGCACGAACAGCCAGTAGAAGTACTGGACCTCCATGCCGCCGGTCGCGAAGCCGATGAGATAGCCGGTGTACGCGACGAGGCGCTCCATCGCGTAGGACTTGTAGTTGGTCGCGCGGCCGGCGCGGCGCACGTAGATCGCGCGCATGATCGTGTTGCTGGTGCCGAGGAAGATGATCGCGATGACCGGGATCACCGGCGCCCAGCCGTACGCGGCGACGACGATCAGACCGAAGCCGTAGCAGATGCCATCGGTGATCGCGTCGAACAGCTCGCCGAACGGGCTGCGGCAGTCGAACACCTTGGCGACGAAGCCATCGACCTTGTCGAGCACGCCGCAGATGAAGATGAAGAGCGTCGCCCACTGGTGATGGCCGCTATCGATCGCCCAGAGCAGCGGCGGCAGCGTCAAGAAGCGCGACGCGGTGACGGCGTTCGCCGGGTTGAACACCGACACCTTGCGAGGCGCGGCGACGGCGCCCTCGGACATCACAGCAGTGGTGGACATCAACCAGCCTCGGCCTGATCGTCGTTGGTGAGGCCCGGATCGACGAACCGGTAGCGCTTCCAGGCGAAGCGCACGCGCTGGAGCAACGACACGTGGGACATGATCGCGACCGCCCAGCAGCCGGCGAGCAGCGGGCGCGGATCGTCGAGCACGGCGGTGAACAGGACGCCGGTGCCGTAGTAGATGAGGAACTCGGCGGAGCCGAACAGACCGACGACGTCGATCGGGTGGCCGATCTTGCCCTTCTCGCGCCACACGTCCTGCTGGCTCTCGGCGTAGATCGACAGCTTGATGATGACGTTGGTCAGCGCGCCCGTGATGCCGAAGCCGAGCACGACGAGGACGTGCGGGTAATCGTACGCGAGGTTCAGGCAGCCGCCGGCGTACATGATGCCGAGCACCCAGCGGTCGCAGACGTCATCCATCACCGCGCCGAACGTGCTGCGCTGGTTGAAGTTGCGCGCCTTGTAGCCGTCGATGTGATCGACGAGGCCGCGCACGATGAGGACCACGAAGCCGGCCCACCAGTGCGCGTAGAAGAACAGGGCACCGCCGACGAGGCCCATCAGCGCGCCGAGCAGCGTCCATGTGTTCGCGTGCAGCGGCAGCCTGGCCAGCGCAGACACGACCGGATGGATCACCCGGTCGAGAGTCTTACGGAAGGCGAACAGGTTCATGGGCGATAGGACTCTAACCGAATCACGGTCGCCGGACGGCCGGGATCGTCAGCGACCTCGCACGGTCTGGAGCACGTCCCGCAGGGCGGCCAGGAACTGATCGACCATCGCCGTCGTGAACGATAGCGGGGGCTGCAGGCGCAGCACGTTGCCGTACATGCCCGAGACGGTGATCAGCATGCCCGCGGCGTGCAGGCCGTCCTTGACCTTGCCGACGATGGGCTTGGGCAGGATCTCGCGCGACTCGCGGTCGACGACGAGCTCGATGCCGCCGAGCAGACCGGTGAACCGAACATCTCCGATCCAGGGATCCTGGAGCGCCCATGCCGCCTCGGAGAAGTACCGGCCGACGGCGGCCGCGTTGTCGACGAGCTTCTCGTCCTCGAGCACGTTGATGAGCTCGAGACCGGCGGCGGCCGAGACCGCGTTGCCGCCCGAGGTCGGCGTCGTGCCGCCGAAGAACGCCTTGCTGATGGCATCGTTTGCCATCATCGCGGCGAGCGAGCCGACGCCGCCCGACAGGCCCTTGCCGCCGGTCATGATCTCGGGCTGAAGCCCGTAGTGCTCGATCGCAAACATCTTGCCGGTGCGGCCGAGCCCGGTCTGGACCTCGTCGGCGATCAGCAGGATGCCGCGCGCGCGGCGCAGCTCGTCGAGCCGCTCCCACCACTTCTGTGGCGGCGCCAGACCACCGACGGCCTGGATCGGCTCGGCGATCAGCGCGGCGGTGTTCGGCCGCGCGTCGAACAGCTTGTCGACGCCGTCGAGGCACTGGACGTTGCACTCCTCGTGCGGGCCGAACTTGCAGCGGTAGCAGTACGCGGTCGGGATCGCGTAGTTCTCGGTGCCCATCGGCTTGCCGGCGCTCTCGCGATACTTCTGGCTGGCGGTGACCTCGAGCGAGCCGAGCG
>DAIRFU010000163.1:0-11662 GCA_036794935.1 Kofleriaceae bacterium
GGGGCCAGATTGAGCGGACGTTCTACCCGGGTGGGTGCGAACGGTCAAGTGTTGGTTCGGGGACTAGGATTCGAACCTAGATAGCAAGAGTCAGAGTCTTGCGTCCTACCATTAGACGATCCCCGATCTAGGTCGCGGATTAACTATAAGGTCGCGCCGCGTTCGTCAAGGCTTCGGACGCGCTACGAAGAAGATCAACGTCTTGCCGGCGATCCGGACGACGTGGATCGCGAGCCAGGGCGTCGTTGGCGCCTGAGAGATGAAGCGGGTGAGCTCGACGCCGCGCACGCGGTAGGGGCCGATCTGCTGGGTGGCGATCCCGTTGCGGGCGAGCTGCTTGGCGATGAAGTCGGTCGAGTCGCGCAGGCCGCGGCCGGCGACGTAATGGTCGCCATCGGCGCGGGTGCCGGGCGGCAGGCGGACGTCGGGGGCGGCGGCCGCGGGCACCGTAAAGATCAGTGCTGCCGCGAAGATGAACCTGCTCCCGAATTCTCGTAGCATGCGTTCCGGAGGTTACCTCATGCGGATCGCGATGATGCTTCTGGCGCTAGGCCTGGCCACGACGGGTTGCAAGAAGAAGGAGAACAAGCCGGCGGACACGACCGGCTCGGGGTCGGCGATGGTCGGCTCGGACATGGGCTCGGGGTCGGGCTCGGACATGGCGGGCTCGGGCTCGGACATGGCGGGCTCGGGCTCGGACATGGCGGGCTCGGACATGGCGGGCTCGGCCGACACCTCGATGTCGAAGAGGGCCGGCAACTGCCCGAGCACGGTGCTCGGCGCGACCACGAAGGCCGACGTCAAGGGCAAGAACCTGGTCCTCACCATCACGGCGAAGGACAAGGACGCGATCGCGGCGATCCAGAAGCGCACCGAGGAGCTGCTCGCGGACAAGAAGAACGGCGCCGGTTCGCCGGCGAGCGGGCACGACCAGAAGGGCACGCATGGCGGCAGCACGGGCCTGTGTCCGGTGCACGTCCCGATGGGGGCGAGCACGAGCATGAAGAAGAGCAAGACGGGCGTGACGGTGACGATCACGCCGAAGGACAAGGTCGACGAGCTCAAGGCCGAGGTCGACGCCCGCATCGCGAAGACCGACGAGTGGGTCAAGGCGAACATCAAGGAGGGCGAGAAGGGCAACCAGGGCGGCGTCGGCGGCGGCAAGGGCGACCACGGCGCGAACCACTCGGGCGAGGGCGACTCCAAGGGCGTCGAGCGCAAGGCCGAGGGCAGCGGCGACGGGACCGGCGGCGGCGCGGGGACCGGCGGTGGCGGCGGCAAGGGGACCGGCCCCGGCGCCGAAGGCAGCGCGGCGGAGTAGGCAGTCGGCGGCCGGCCGCGGCGGCCGCGCTACTTGGTCGTGACCGGCGGTGCCGGGGTGGCGCTGCCACGAGGCGCCAGCTTGATGAACTGCTGGCGCAGGTCGTCGCGCAGGATCTTCGCGACGGCGGGATCGATCTGCGCCTTGTCGCTGAGCGCGATCGCGTCGTCGCTGACCTTCTTGTCGTTCTGGAAGAAGAAGACCTGGACGCAGCTCGGCAAGCCGGTCTTCTCGTACCGGATCACGCGGGTGCCGATCGTTCCGATCTTCAGCTCCTTGACCTGCAGGGCCATCGGCGCGTTGACGTAGTCGACCTTGTAGACGATCCAGAACGGCGCCGCGAGCAGCTCGGCGGCGGCCTGGCGCTGCGCCGTCTGGTCCTTGCTATCGAGCAGGGTGCGAACCGCGGGCGCGTCGAGCTCGGTCGGATTGATCCAGTCCTGCTCCTCGGGGCGCGTCGGGATCTTCTGGTGACCGAGCTGGAGGAGCGCCCGGAAGGTCAGGGTCGGGCCGCCGGCGAGATCACCCGGGGTGCACTCGCGCACCGCCGCCGGGGTCGGGGTCTGGTTCGCCATCCGCGCGGCGAGCTTGCCGACCGCCGCCGGATCGGCCTCGGGCTTCTTGGGCGCGGACTTGCCGCACGCGGCGAGGCCGCACGCGAGGCCGGCCAGGCCCGCGAATCGGCCGAGCTCACGCGCTGATGATCGTCCCGACATCCTTGCCTTCCAGGGCGGCGAGCACCTGGCCCGGCTTGAGCCCGTTGACGATCTGCAGCTCCTTGCACCAGCGGGCGCGCGGCAGGTACTCGACCACGACGCGCTCGACCACGAGGTCGTTCAGGTTGCGATCGACGAGCTCCTTCGCGCTGATCCGCGGAATGTGCGTCGCGCTCGGATCCTTCTTCGGATCGTCGGTGTAGAGGCCGTCCTCGTCCTTGATGTAGATCGCGCGGCGCGCGCCGAGGAACTCGCAGGACAGAAACACGCCGGCATCGGTGCGGTGCGGCGGGATCCGGCTGCCTTCCTCGCGCTTCTCCCAGTAGCCGAATGGCGGCATGCCACTCATGACCGGGATGCAGCCGAGCTGCAGATAGAGCGGCAGCTTCTCGAAGTCATCCGGCAGGATGTAGATGCCACCGTGCTTGGCGAGCAGCATCTGCAGCATGCGCGCGTTCTGCATCGGGATGTACTTGCCGAGCGTGGCGACCACGCCGGTGGGCATCTCGAGCTCGCTCGCGATCGTGTAGATGTGGCGTGCGCGGGTGCCGCCGCCGGCGAGCAGCACGACCTGGATGCCCTTCTTGCGCGCCTCGATCACCTCGTCGAGGATCGGGAACAGCGCGGCGCGGCCGCGATCCATGACCGACTGGCCACCGATCTTGACGACGCGCACGTCGGGCATCACGGCGACCGGCCGGTAGTCGATCGACGACGGCTGCGCGCCGGTCAACGTCGAGCCGGCGAGGGCGGAGTCGAGGGTCCTGCGCTCGCTCACGCGGCACCGCCCTTCGTGATCACGGTGCCGACGTCCTCGCCATCGAGCGCCTTCGCGAGCTGGCCGGGGACCAGACCGTTGACGATCACGATGCGCTTGAGGTTCTTCGCCTCGGCCCAGGTCCGGAACATCTCCTCGTCGAGGATGTTCTCCTGCGGCGGGTTCGCGAGCAGCTCCTCGAGCGTGATCCGGCCGTACTTCTTCGCGTCGGCGTGACGCTTCGGATCCTTGTCGTACAGGCCGTCCTCGTCCTTGACGTAGATGACCTGCTTCATGCCGAGGACCTCCGCCAGCTGGAACAGCCCGAAGTCCGAGCCGTGCATCGGCACCGCGCCTTCGATCGGCGGCGGCTCCCAGAGGTGGAACGGCGGCACGCTGATCGCGATCGGCGTGATGCCGGCATCGAAGTACAGCGGCAGGTCCCAGAAGTGCTCGCGCTGCATCGGCATCGAGCCGTGTGGTGCGAGCAGCGCGTTGAGCAGGATCGCGTTGAGCTCCTCCATCGCGCCGACCAGCTGCGCGATGCCGCCGGTCGGTAGCCCGAGGTCCATCGCGATCGACACGGTGTGCCGGACGCGCGTACCGCCACCGACGCCGATCAGCATCTTGTGGCGCTTCTTGACCTCGGCGATCTCGGCGACGAGCGGCAAGATCGCGTCCTTGCCGCGATCGAAGATGCTCTGGCCTCCGATCGACACGAGCGAGACATCCGGGAAGATCTGGAGGTCACGCTCGCTGTCGGTCTGCGACAGCACGCTGCGATCCTGGAGAGACTCGCGCATGAGGCGCGACTGGATATGGGTGCGGCCATCGCCGCTGACGAGCTTCGTCATCCGTTAGCCTCGGAGCTTACCGCCGAAAAAGCGAAAAAGGCGCCCGTACTGCGGCGCCTTTCTCTTCGGACTGCGTCAGTTGCCTAGTTCGTCAGCTTCGAGGGACCACAGTTGCCCGCAGCAACCGCCTGCATCGTCAGGTCGTAGAACTGCTGGAGCGCCTCCATGCCGCGGTTGTTGGTCGCGTTGAACCGCGGGTGCTCACGGTGCGGGTCCTGACCCTGCGACACGCCGAGGAACGACTTGGTGTTGATTTCCACCGTCGACTTCGAGAGGTCGGCGAGGTCGAGCTTCACCGAGAAGTACTGGAGCATGTAGTACTTGTTGCTGCTGATGACGTCGAAGAACAGCTGGCTGTCGACCGAGGCGATGAAGCCGCCGTCACCCGAGGCGTGACAGTTGCTGCAGCGCTGGTTGTTGTTCGCCGTCATGTTGCCCCAGTCGTTCGCCATGTCGGCCGTGTCGAAGTTCGTCTTCGTCATGCATGCCGACCAGTCGGTGAGCAGGCGCTGGGTAGCCTGCGCGGGCGACTCCGTCGTCGTCCCCGAGCCGGTGTCCGAGCCCGACCCCTGACCGCCGCCGTTGCGCCAGAGCACCTCGGCATCGAGCCAGCCCGTGATCTTGTTCACCTCGTCGCTCGAGTAGGTGATGGCGTTGTGTCCCGCCGAGATCTTGAGCAGCACCGGCGCCGTGTTTGCCGTGAAGCTACCGACGAAGGACTGGAACCCGGTGGCGGTCGACCAGGCCGTGCTCACGTCCGGGGCCACGAAGCCCGAGATGTTACCGACCGGGCCCGCTGCGCTGTGGCAGCTCGCGCACTTCGCTACCATGATGGGGTAGACGTTGTTGTCGTAGAGGCCCCTGGCTTCGGCCGAGTCAGCGCCACCAGAGCCTGGGTCCGTCGGGTCGGTCGTGGTGTCGTCGCCGGTGTTGGTCCCACCGGTGGTATCGAGCTCGCCGACGCAACCAACCAGTCCAATCGACGCAATCGCCGCGAGGTATACAGCACGCATCGTCGTTCTCCGTCTTCTCTTGGTGAGAGTGTTGAGGGTGGAGGTTGGTCGCGGTTACTTGCGGCGGCGGATGACGACCGCCAGACCGACGAGGAGGAAGGTCACGAGGCCACCGGAGCTACCCGAGGTCGAGCAGCCACCGAGGGTCTGGCCCGGGTCGGTCGCCGTGGTATCCGTGCCCGTGTCCTCGCCCGTGTCCGTCGTGCCGGTATCCGAGCCGGTGTCCGAGCCCGAACCCGTGTCCTCACCCGTGCTGGTGCCAGTCGTGCCCTGCGGCGGGGTCTGCGCAACCGGGACCACCGTGAGGAACGCCGACAGCTTCTTCTCGGGCTGCGTGATTTCCGACGGGTCCTTACCGGTGGTCGAGACGAGCATCAGGTACGCGTCCGTGTTGCCGTTCTGGCCAACGAACGGGTTCTTGATCATCTCGACACCCGAGTAGTTGCGGCCCTGGTTACCCGGGTTGTTGCCGAGGTAGTTCGGGTAGAGGTGGCGGTCGTACGGAGCGATCGCCATGCTGCCGAGGTCCTTGAAGGAGTTCGTCGCGGTGTCGTAGCCGACCGAGCGGAGCTGCGCCGAGTAGCCGCCACCCGTCTGGCTGCCGTGGATGAAGGTGATGCCGGGCATCAGCTTGTCCGTGGTGCCGAACATCGCCGACGTCATGCCGAGGTGGGTGCCGTCCATGCCGATCAGCTTCGCCTGCATGTTCGTCATCGGGACGATGTACTTCGGCTTCGCGGTCGGCGAGAGCTGCATCACGGCCATCTGGTTGCCGAGGTACGCGCCACCCTTGCCGTTCGTGTTGTTGTTGCCGCGCACATCACCCGAGCGCCAGATGATCATGTCGCTCGCCTCGAGCTCGCCCGTCGTCGCGTTGGGCGTCATGATGCGGTCGTGCATCGCGCGCATCGAGTACGTGCGGTAGCCCTCGGGGGACTGCTTGCGGCCCTCGACCTGCGTCTTCCACAGGATCGAGTCCTGACCGTTCGTGTTGCCGCTGATGTCGATCGCGGCGATCCAGGTGCCATCGCGCTGCGGCTGCGTGTTGCCTTCCGTCCACGTGCAGTACGCCGTGTTCGGGTCCGCCGCCGAGGTCGAGCACATGCCGTGCGAGCGCTCCTCGCGCGGGCAGAGCGAGACGTCCGCGATCTGCTTGAAGGTGATCTTGCCGGCCGTGTCCTTCGACAGGGTGTAGGTCTGAGCCCAGCCGTCGTCGCGGCCGTTACCGTTGCAGCCGCGCCACGCGATGAGCTTCGTCGCGTTGGCGCTCTTGGTCACGACCCAGGTCGACGCGCGGTCCTGGTTCATCGAGCAGTCGTCGTTGTTCTTCGCGTAGATCTGGGTCTGCCCCAGGACCGTCGCGCCGGTCTTGTCGAAGCACTGCAGGTAGCGCTTCGTGTCGTTGCTGTTGTTCGGCTGGTAGTTGTACTCGGCGCAGATCGTGTTGCCGTCGAACGCGGTGAACGTCGAGGGGTGATTCGCGTTGCGGTACTCGTTGCCGTCGTTGTTCGTGACGAAGCGCGCGCCCGTCATGTCGACGACCGCCGACACCGAGCCGTCGGCGCCCTGCGCCAGGTGGAACGGGACCATCGCGAGCTGCATACGGTCCTGCGCCCGCGTGCCGTTCAGGTCCGTGCTCATCGAGAAGTAGAGACCGGTCTGGCCGTCGCCGAACATCGCGGCCTTCGGCATCTCGTTACCGGGTTGCTCCTCGTCCGTCCGGCGCAGCCGGGGCGGATCGGTGTTGGTGACCGGCGCGGTGTCCGTAGCGCTCGAGGCCAGCACCTTGGTGGTGATGGGCTGGCGGATCTCGGAGTGGGCTACTGCGGGGAGGAGCCCGGTCACAGCGAACATCGCGATTTGCAGCTTCTTGATCATTGTTGGCCCCAGGTTGGCGGTTGGTTGTTGATGCGAAGCCAATGAGCAAGGGATGTGCCGCTAAATTCCCGCGCTAACTGTTTGAGTTCATAGGATGTGACAGGGGTGAAACATGAGGGGAACAGTTCCCGGGGGTGGGGCCCCGGCATTCCTAAGCAGTCGGGATCTCGTCGATCTGTCATCTCAGGTCAGCTGCGGTCCGGCTCCGGACAGCCACTAAGCCCGCGGGCTGTAGTGCGGTACCCGGTGGTCGTGCCACCGGGAGCCAGCCGGGGTCCTCCGACACCGGTTCAACGAGTACCGAGGCGTTCACCCCCATGGGTGGGGGTGAATGCCGCGGCGGGAGCGAGGCTCACCAGACTTCGTCGGGCTGAATCTTCGGGAGCTGGTCGTCGGTGATGTGGCGCGTGTGCAGCGCGATCGCGTTCGCGCGCAGCTGCTTGGCGCCGAGGATCACGCCGCCCTTGGCCTGCGACGACGCCGAGAACTTCATCTGGGCGAGGTCGGCCCACGGGATCCGCTCGGCGCGCCGCTCGTCGCGGATGACCCAGCCTTCGACGATCTTGCTCGCATCGACGCCCTTGCTCTTCAAGAACTCGCCGAACGCCCACTCGAGGTCGCCCGTCGGCGACTGCGTCGCCTGCTTCGGATCGAGCTCCTGGCGCTTGATGATCGCGGCGAGCTTGTCGTCGAGGTAGACGCGAATCCCACCGCGGATCGGGTCGCCGTAGTAGGGCACGCCGGTGACCGGCTTGCCGTCGAGCTCGACGCCCTGGCGCGTGACCGTGGGGGCCTTGCGATCGATGTAGATCATGACGCCGGAGATCTTGTCGGGCGTCTTGCCATTGCCGAATCCCTCGGGGACCCACGGCAGCGCCTTGCCGGCGACGTCCATGCCGAAGCGAAACATGAACTGATCGGCGCGCTTGCTGAGCAGGTCCTTGCCCGTCGCGACGACGCTCTGCGACAGCTTCGGCCCGTAGACGTGCATGACCTTGACCTTGTGGATGTCGATACCGAGCGCCTTCAGATAGTCGGTGAACCGATAGAAGCGCTGTTGCGACCACTTCCACGACTTGCATTCCTTGCAGCCGGGCGGCTTGTCCTGCGAGACCTTGTCCTTCACCCACACCGGCTGGAGCGTGATCGGCAGCTCGCCGAACGTCATGAACGCGATCGGCTTGCCGTCGACGTACACGCCGGTGTCCTTCCAGCGCGCCATGCCCTTCTTGAACTCGGCGGGGACCCAGTCGTTGTCCTCGTGATCGCCCTTCGCGGTGTCTTTCTTCTTGAGCTCCTCGAGCGCCGCGTTCGTCTCTGCGGACTGCGCCGCGATCGCGGCCGAGCCCGACGCCGTCGGCTCGACGGCCTTCGAGTCGGTTTGCTTGCCCGTTGCGTCCTTGCAAGCGACCAGCGCGAACAGCGACACCACGAGCAGGCGGAACATCATCGGTGCCCTATTGTTGCAGTGTGCATTCCAGGTGCAACCACGCGAGACTGCTGTTCGCATGTGCCGATCACGAGGTCTTGACACCCCAGGTGGGGGAGCACGCTCCGACCGTCGGCCCGCCGCCTCGAACAGTTTCGCCAGCTTCGACCTGGCATCGGTGTTGCCTTTGAGGACGACCATGCTGCGAATTGCTGGGGTTTGCGCACTCGTCCTCGCGTCCGGTTGTCTCGTCCAGTCGGATCCCGGTCCGGGCGGCGGCACGACCGACATGCTCGGCCGGCTCTGTACGGTCGAGCTCGCCACCACCGGCACCTTTGCGCAGAGCAAGGCGCCGCCGGTGCACGAGGACGGCACGCCCTACACCGGCTGCTGGCCGATCGGCACCTGGACGTTCTCGGCGACCCTCGGCGACGGTGACTGCTCGGCGCAGCCCGCGTTGCTCCCCGAGTACAAGTTCATGGCCGAGGAGATGTTCGACACCGACGGCAACCCGTATCAGGTCTACACGTACATGACCGACCCGAGCGTGCGGAACCGCGTGAAGGTCAGCCAGGGCGGTGACGGCCTGTGCGAGGGCGAGGTAAATCTGTTCTCCGCCGACGGCAAGGAGGTCTGGATCCTCAAGCCCGAGCTCTACGCCGACGGTCACCTCGGCGGCAACGGCGAGTACCAGCTGTACGATAGCGACCAGTGGCTCGGACTGGACGAGTAATGGCGAAGTGGCTCGCAGCCGGAACGGTCGCGGTCATCGCGCTGCTCGCGCTCCTGTGGATGCAGATCCGCGAGCCCGCCGCGGCGGTCGCGCCCGCGCCCGCACCTCAGGTCGCTCAGGCGGCGCCGGGTGAGCTTCGCACCGCGAGCGATCTCGCGATCGCGGCGCAGAAGGTCCGCGAGGCCGAGGCGCACGCCGGCAAGATCGATCCGGCGAGTGACTCGTTCACGTACCACTTCGACGAGGCCGTGCCGCCGATGCTGACGATGCAGGCGGCGAAGTGCTACTCGGGCGGCCTGTATTGGGTGCATCGCAACCAGAAGACGAAGCTCGGCTACAAGATCCAGATCAAGGACGGCGTCGTCTCCGTCCACGACGTCAAGATCGTCGAGACCACGATCGACGACAAGGCGCTCAACGACTGCTTCGTCGCCGAGGTCGCGAAGGTGACCTGGCGCGACGACGAGCTCCCCGACTGGGAGCAGGACGACGAGCTGCTCATCCGCCCCGAGCGCGGCATGAAGAAGTTCACCGCCGCGAACCTCGCGTACGAGGGATCGGGACCGATCGGCAAGCTCGAGAGTGCCGGCCACGTCGCGGCGAGCCGCGAAGAGCCGGTCGACATGCCCGAGCCGCCGCCTGCGGAGTAGCCTCAGCCGGCGAGCAGCGCGCGGTAGAGCTCGACGGCCCAGTCGAGGTCTTCGAGCGTGACGAACTCGTCGGCGGCATGCGCCCGGCCGATGTCGCCGGGGCCGACGACGATGGCGTCGATGCCATGCTCCTCGTAGAGCGCGGCCTCGGTCCAGAAGTCGAGCGCGCCGATCCGATCGACGAACGGCCGCACGACGGCCGCGAGCTTGTCGCACGCAAACGGCGCGTGCTCCACGCCCGACACGAGCGTGATCGCCGGATCGATCGCGCGGGCGGCGGCGGCGACGTCGGCATCCCAGCGGGCACGATCGAAGCCGGGGTACGGGCGCAGCGACCACTCGAGCTTGCCACGCTGCGGGATCACGTTGAACGCGACGCCGCCGTGCAGCGCGGCGACGTTGAGGCAGGTGCCGGTCATGCCGGGCGGACCGTCGTGGAGGCGGCCGCGGCCGAGCTCGTCGAGCGCGACCGCGAGGCGCGCGAGCTGGACGAGCGGCTTGGGCATCACGTCGGCCTTCGACGAGTGGCCACCTTCGCCCTCGAGCGTCGCGGCCTGGCCGAGCACGCCGCGATGTGCGACGCCTGCGATCCGCGCGGTCGGCTCGCACACGATCGCCTCGCGGACGTCGCGCGCGTGCGGCGACGCGAGGAACGCGTGCATCACGCGGCTGCCCGCCTCCTCGTCGCCGGAGAACAGGACGCCGACGTCGCGCGGCCGCTCGGCATCGAGCGCGACGAGCGTCGCCGCGATCGCGCCCTTGGTATCCGCCGAGCCGAGGCCGTAGAGCTTGTCGCCCTCGACATGCGGCGTCCACGGATCGCGCGACCAGCCGGCGTTCGCGGGCACCGTGTCGACATGCGCGTTGATGATGCGGCGAGGCGTGCCCCAGCGCGCGAACACGTACGCGCCGGGACTGCCGTCGGTGCGGGGCGCGCCGGCGACGACGACCTCCTCGGCGCCACGGTCGCGAAGCAGCGGTGCCAGGTGTTCGCAGATCCGCCGCTCGTCACCGGCAATGCCATCGGGCCCCGCCTGATGGGTCGGGATCGCGACGAGCTCGGCGAGTAGTTCGGCGGCGCGATTCACGCGTGCAGCGTATCGATCGCGCGCAACGCGCGCCAGGCCTCGTGCTTCTCGATCAGGCGGAGCGCGCGGGCGAGCAAGGTCTTGCCCGGCTCGGTGCGATGCCACGTCGATGCGCCCGACGGATGCGGCAACGCGATCACGTCGAACGTGTGGCCGGCGAGCTCGCCGCGGCGCGGCTCGCCGATCACGCCCGCGAGCTTGTCGATGTCCGGGTAGAGCTGCGCGATCGCGAGCTTGCCGACCGGGATCACGAGGCGAGGGCGCAGCAGCTCGACCTCGGCGTGCAGGTGACGGCTGCAGTGCGCGATCTCGGTGGGCGAGGGCACGCGGTCGCCGCCGCTCGCGGCCTTGCCGGGAAAACAACGAGCTACGGCGGCCATGTAAACCCGGCTACGAAAATCCTCCTCGGTAAGACCGATGCCGGCGAACCAGCCAAACAGCGTCTTGCCGGCGGTCCACGCGAACGGCTTGCCCGCCGGACCTTCCTTCACGCCGGGCGCCTGGCCGATCAACATCACGGGCGACAGCACGGCCTCGCCCACCACGACCGGGCCGATCATGTCGGGACATGAATGGCATTGTTGGAGGCGTGCGACGTGGCGACGCAGCTGCACTAGCGTGGACATCGGGCGCGACCACTATGGCGTAGGACCCTGACGCTGGCACGCGCGCGCGTGGGTGCAAGTGTGTGGAGACGCGGCGAGCGCGCGATCGATCACGGGCGAGACCACCGATCCCAGGCTAAGATCGCAGATGTGAACAGTCTCGCTCACGAGCCGCTGATCCGGAGGGTCCTCGGCATCAACTATCTCCAGCTCGGCCTGGTCAAGCTGGTCGTCGACGAGGAGCCCGAGCACGGGACGACCGTCAAGCTCGTCATCAACGAGGGCGAACAGCCGGCGCAGGTCGAGGGCAAGGGCGTCGGTTACGTCGACGCCGTCTACAGTGCACTGCTGGACCGCTACGCGCGGGAGTACCAGTCGCTCAAGACGATCGAGCTCAAGGGCTTCACCGTCGCGGCCGACATCGGCACGAAGAAGGCGGCCGCCGGCGTCGACGCGGTCGGCCGGGTGACGCTCGACGTCACCAACTCGGAGGGCGTCCACTTCACGTTCAGCCACGCCTCGCGATCGGTGATGACGGCCTCGGCGTGCGCGGTGCTCGCGTGCGTGCAGTACTTCATCAACGCCGAGCGCGCGTTCATCACGCTCTACAACGCGCGC
>DAIRFU010000779.1:0-3225 GCA_036794935.1 Kofleriaceae bacterium
GCGGTGATGGTCGGCGTGGTCCTCGCGCCGATCGCCGGCATCTGGGCGCTGATCGCCTGGCTGGTGTAGCGCCGGCAGGCGTGACGCTCGCCATCCCGGGCTGGATCAGTGCACCGCGCGCGGTGCCGATCATGCATAATCGCTCCCCATGCGTGCTCTTGTAGTCGTGCTCGGGATGGCGTTGGTGGCAGCGTGCGGCGAGGTTCGCGCGAAGCCGGATCTGGATGCGGCCGTGACGGGTTGCACGACGTCCGCGGAGTGCACCGATCCAGCGGCGCCGTTCTGCGTTGACTCGGCGTGTGTTGCCGCGTGCTCCGTGTCCACCGACTGCACCGACGCGGCACACCCGATTTGCGCGAGCGACGGTGCCTGCGTCGGGTGCGCCTCGGATGCGGACTGCAGCAGCGACGCGCCGATCTGCGACACCGAGGTTCGCGAGTGTCGCGGGTGCAGCAAGGACTCCGAGTGCACGGACGGCGTGTGCGTCGAGGCCGAGGGCACGTGCGTCGCAGACGCCGACAGCACCTTCGTGACGATGATGGGCACCGATACCGGCACCTGCACGCGTGCTGCGCCGTGCAGGACTGTGGCGTACGCGGTTGGCCAGTCCGGCACGCGGCGCGTGATTCACGTGCTTGGCGGCAGCATGCAGAGCGACGCGCTCAACCTCACGGGCGATCTGGTCCTCGATGGCGAGGACACGTCTCTGGCTGCGCCGGGAACGCCCATCACGATCACGGCGCCTGCCAACGTCGTAGTCGAGGGATTCCGGCTCGCCGCGCCCAGCAACATGTTGCCGGCGATCAACATCACCGGCGCACAGGCGAAGGCGACGCTCGAGGACCTGACCGTCACCGGCCCCGGCGGTGCGATCATCACCGGTGGCAACGGCACGGACATCACCCTCCGCCACTCGCACGTCGGCAGCCTCACGTCGGGCTACTCGAACCAGATCAGCTGTCAGAATGGCAAGCTGCTCGCTGATCAGAACACGTTCGAGAATGCGTACCTGCGGCCTGTCTCGGGGGAATGCGAGACGATCGTGACACGCAATCGCTTCGAGTCGCGGTTCGACAGCTCGGTGGTGCAATCGGGTGGACGCCTCACGATGGAGAACAATCTCATTATCCACCTGGATGGATATAACGACTCCATCGCCGTCAACAGTCTCGGCGCAGGGAGCGTGATCAGGTTCAACACGGTCGTGAATACAACCGCGGTCGCGTCCGACGGCGCGGCTCTCTCCTGCGATGCATCGGCGAGCGCGACAAGCAATATCTTCGCGTACAACAGCGGACATCCGATCATGGGCCAGGGCTGCTCGCCGCGGTACTCGGTCTTCGACGATGTGTCGACCACCTCGGCCGGCGCCGGCAACCAGGTCGTGGGCATCGACACGATCTTCGTGAATCGTGCCGCCGGCGACTACCATCTCGCGACGGACAGCGTGGCGCGCGGTGGGGCCGAGCCGGGCCTGACGATGGTCAAGGTCGACTACGAAGGCAATCCGCGCCCTGCGCCGGCGGGCTCGGCCGCGGACTGCGGTGCGTTCGAGGCGCAGGAGTAGCGACGCGCTCGCCGAGCGCTGAGCGCGCATCGCCCGCCTCGCGAAACGCGCGGCCGTGGCGAGCGGGGCCCCGGTCCGGCGTGGTACGCACGGGCCATGGAACGCATCGTCCACGTCTGCAATGGCGACGCGACGGCGGACACGCTCTCGCTCGCGGACCTGCCGGGCGACATCCGTGTATGGGCGGATGCGCTCGACGTCGGCCCGGTGCTGCCGGTCGGTGACGCCGAGCACTACCGCGCGCGAGGCGAGTACTGGGCGAGCCGCGGCCACGGTAGCGCGGCCGACAGCTCGCAGCGGCTCGCCGGCTGGGACAAAGGCTTCGACGAGGCCGCCGGCGCCGAGGAGCTCATCCTCTGGTACGAGCACGACCTGTTCGATCAGCTCGCGCTGATCCGGCTGCTCGCGCGGCTCGCACGCCGCGGGCTGCCCCAGCAGCTCACGATCGTGTCGATCGATCGCCACCCCGAGATTCCGAACTTCCTCGGCCTGGGCCAGCTGAAGCCCGAGCAGCTCGCCGAGCTGTGGCCGCGCCGCACGCCGCTGTCGCGCGACGCGATCGACGAGGCCGTGACGGCGTGGATCGCGGTGACCGCGAACGATCCGCGCGCGCTGCCGTTCCTCACCAAGCGGATCAAGGCGATGCCGTTTCTCGCCGGCGCACTCGAGCGTCACCTCGAGGAGCTGCCCGATCCGACGAGCGGGCTGTCGCGGACGGAGCGGCAGATGCTCGCCGCGATCGCACGCGGCGAAGGCAGCGCGGGCGCGCTGATGCACGCGTCGCACGCGATGGATCCGCGCTACCCCATCACCGGCGGGCTCTTGCTCGACGTCCTGAAGCGCTTCGGCGCGTGCGGCTTCATCGAGGGCGCGCCGACGGGGGCACCGGGTCCCGATGCACTGAAGCCCGTGAACGCGACCATCACCGCGCTCGGTCGCCAGGCGCTCGCGGGCGCGATCGATCGCGTCCACGAGTGCGGCATCGACGAGTGGCGCGGCGGCGTCCACCTCACCGGCAAGGGCCCGGTGTGGCGCTGGAGCTCCGCGGAGCGCCGACTGATCGAACGCTGAGCGGCCGCCGAGCGAGCGCGAGCTACGACACGACCGCGAGCGGCGGCCCGACGCGGTCGACCTCGCCGTCCATCATGCCGGCGAGCATGTAGCGCCACATCCGGAGATCGCCGCGCAGCGACCACGCGGCCTCCTTGAGGCCACCCCACGAGGCCGGCTTGTTCTTCTCGAACATGAAGTGGCCGACCCACGCGAAGCCGTAACCGGCGACCGGCGCGGCGAGCGCGGCAGGCGGGACCAGCGGCGATACGGCGAGACAGCCCATCGCGATCGATGTGCCGATGAAGTGGAGCTGACGGCACGTCTTGTTGCGGTGCTGCGAGACGTAGTACGGCCAGAATTCCTCGAAGCTCTGCGGGCGATCCATGGCCCCCACTCTATCGCGCTACCAGCGCGTCGCGAAGCCCACGGTTGCGCCACCCGGCGTCGGGGCGACGACGGGTGCGCTGTGGTGGGTCGCGAACAGATAGATCGAGAGGCCGGCAAACACGGCGCCCGCGCCGAGCGCCGCGTAACCCGCCGTCGAGGTGTCGTAATAGTCGTTGCACTGCTGCCCCGGTGCCGGCGTCTCGGGGCAGAACGCCGCC
>DAIRFU010000164.1:0-1061 GCA_036794935.1 Kofleriaceae bacterium
ACCTCGTCCTCGCCGCGGCCCTCGCCGGGTGCCACGTCGCCGAAGGCGGCGCGCGCCCGAGCGAGCGACCGATCCCGCCCGCACCCGCGGACTGCCACGCGGTGGCGGCCGGCGAGTCGTTGCAGGCGGCGATCGAGAGCGACGCGGTGGCGCTCTGCCTGGCGCCCGGGCGATATGCCGGTCCGATCGCCATCGACCGACCGGTGACGGTGTGGGGGCCGCGCGAGGCCGTCATCGCCGGCGGTGGCACGATCGTGACGATCACCGGCAGCGGCGCCGCGCTGCTCGGTGTCACCGTCGACGGCAGCGGCGGCTCGTTCGACGTGCTCGACGCAGCCGTCAAGGTGATCGGCAAGGACATCCGGGTCGAGGGCATCGCGATCGAGAACACGGTGTACGGCATCGTCGTCGAGAAGAGCGAGCGCGTCGCGCTGATCGGCAACGCACTCCACGGCGATCCCGGATCGGCACTCGGCCTGCGCGGGGACACGATCCGGGTGTGGGAGACGCACGGCTCGGTGATCGACGGCAACGTCGTCGAGGACGGCCGTGACATCGTCATCTGGTACTCGAGCGGAAACCACGTCACGAACAACCGCATCCTGCGCGGCCGCTACGGCGCGCACTTCATGTACAGCCACGACAACGTCGTGCGCGGGAACGAGCTCCGCGGTGGGGTCGTCGGCGTGTTCGCGATGTACAGCCGCGGGCTGGTGCTCGAGGACAACACGATCGTCGATGCGGCGGGCGCCGCAGGCATGGGCATCGGGCTCAAGGAGTCCGGTAACGTCTCGATCGAACGCAACCGGATCGTGCATGACACGATCGGCATCTACATCGACACCGCGCCGCTGCAGCTCGGCGACACGGTCGCGATCCGCGGCAACGTGCTGCGGCTCGATCAGGCGGCGATCGTGTTCCACGCGAGCGGCCACCGGACCACGATCGCCGGCAACGACCTCGCCGATAACGAGGTCCAGGTCCGCGTCGACGGCGGCGGCACGGCAGCCGACATCGAGTGGCACGGTAACTACTTCGACGACTATACCGGCTACGATCTG
>DAIRFU010000164.1:1071-11620 GCA_036794935.1 Kofleriaceae bacterium
GATCTGGACGACGACGGCACCGGCGACGTGCCGTACGAGCTGCGCTCGGCGACCGCGCAGCTCGTCGGCGAGCACGCGCAGCTCGCGCTGTTCCGCGGCACCCCGGCGCTCGGCCTCGTCGACGCGGCCGCACACCTCGATCCGCTGTTCCAGCCTCAGCTCGTGCTCGCCGATCCACGGCCGCGGGTGGTCCCTAACGTGGAGGTTCCGTGATGCGCGTCGAGCTCCAACGAGTCGGCAAGTCGTTTGGCAAGGTCATCGCGCTTCGCGATGTCAACCTCGCCGTGCCGAGCGGCGCGAAGCTCGCGCTCATCGGCCCGAACGGGTCGGGCAAGACCACGCTCATTCGCGCGTTGCTCGGGCTCATCGAGCATCGCGGCCGGGTCGTGCTCGACGGCGGTCGGCCGCGTGCCGAGCTCGCCCGCCGGATCGCGTACGTCCCGCAGGTCGCGCCGCACGTGTCCGCCCCGGTCGGCGACCTCGTGCGCGCGATCTGCGAGCTGCGCGATCTCGAGCCCGCCGCCGTCAGCGCGGCCGCGGCACGCCTCGACCTTCCGCTCGCCGAGCTCGCGCGCCGCGAGTTTCGCGCGCTGTCCGGCGGCTCCAAGCAGAAGCTGCTGCTCGCGCTCGCGCTCGCCGCCCGCCCCGCGCTCGTCATCCTCGACGAGCCGACCGCGAGCCTCGATGCCGAGGCGCGTGGCCGCTTCCTCGCGCTGCAGCGCGAGCTGATCGGCGAGGCGACGATGATCCTGTGCTCGCACCGGCTCGACGAGATCCGGTCGCTCGTCGATCACGTGATCGCACTCGACGACGGCGCGGTCGTCCACGACGGGCCGGCCGCCGACTACCTGTCCCGCCGGGTCGGCACGCTGCTCGAGCTGCGCTACCGCGGCTCCGACCCGAGCTGGCTCGTCGCGCACGGCTTTCAGGCCGGCGCGGACGGCTGGTGGAGCAAGAGCGTCGATCGCGAGGCCAAGCTCGCGCTCGTCCCGACGGCGCTCGCGGTGCTCGGCGGCAACCTCGCCGACCTCAGTGTCCGCGACGTCGATCTGATCGAGCTCGGAGGTGCATCGTGATGAGGCTCGCCGTTCCGGTCGCGCTGATCGCCACCATCCTCGTGCTCGTCGTCGGCGGCGGCACCCGCCCGCCCGGCAGCGTGCAGCCGATCGCGTGGAATCGCGAGTCGTGCGCGCACTGCCGGATGCTGATCGGCGATCCGGCGTACGCCGCGCAGATCATCACAGAGGACGGCGACGTCCTGTCGTTCGACGATCCAGGCTGTGCCGCGCGCTACCTGCGCGAGCGCCGGCCGCGTGTTCATCGGGCGTGGTTTCACGCCGGTCGCGGCGATGCCTGGTTGCCGCTCGCCGAGGTCGGCTTCGTGCCCGCCACCGCCAGCCCGATGGGCTCGAACGTCATGGCGGTCCCGAAGGCGACCCCGGGCGCGATCCCGCTGGAGGCGCTGCGATGACCGCGCTCGCCGCCGTCGCACGACTCGACCTCGCCGCGATCCGGCGCTCGCGGTGGCTCTGGTTCTGCCTCGCCACGTACGGCGTGCTCGCGGCCGTGCTCGTCACCGCGTCGAGCCGCGAGTCGGCGATCCTCGGCTTCACCGGGTCGAGCCGCGTGCTGCTCTCGTTCAGTCACGCACTGCTGCTCGCGCTGCCGCTGATCGCGCTGACCGCGACCGCGCCGGTGATCCAGCGCGCGAGAGAGGACGGCACGCTCGAGCTGTTGCTCAGCCAGCCGCTGTCGCCCGCCAGCTGGTTCGTGGCGACGTTCGCCGTGCGCTACCTCGCGCTGCTCGTCCCGCTCGCCCTCGTGCTGCTCGGGATCGGGGCGTGGGGCCAGCTCGCGTACGGCGACCCGGTGCCGTGGATGTTCGTCGGCCGCTCCCTCGCGATCGCGGCCTCGCTGCTACTCGCGTTCGCCGGCATCGGCGCGTGCATCTCGGCGTACGTGCGCGATCCGGCGCGCGTGATCACCTACCTCGTGCTCGCGTGGGCCCTCGGCGTGGCGCTGCTCGACTTCGGCGTCATCGGTATGCTCTTGCGCTGGCACGTCAACGCGCGCGCGGTGTTCGCGCTCGCGATCGCGAACCCGGTCGAGGCCGCGCGACTCGCGCTGCTCGGCCAGCTGCAGCCCGACCTCGCCAGCTATGGCCCGGTCGGCTTCTACCTGGCGAACCGCATCGGCACCGGCACGCTGTTCGCGATCGGCATCGTGTGGCCGGCCGTCGTTGGCCTGCTGACCGCCTCGGCCGCCTACCTGCGGTTCTCGCGCAGCGACCGCGTGTGACGAAAGGAAGCTCATGACGATCAAGACCCAGCTCGACCACTTCTTCGCGTTCCTCGATCGGCCACTGTACGGCTGGGCGCGAGTCACGCTGCTCGTGCTCGTGATCCCGCTCGCGCTCTCGTTCACCCAGCCGCTCTGGCGGATCTCGCTGCGAGCGCCGCAGTACCCCGCTGGGCTGTGGATGGAGATCTACACGCACAAGGTCGAGGGCGGGAAGGACGGCCAGGACATCAAGGAGATCAACACGCTCAACCACTACATCGGCATGCACAAGATCGACCGCGGGGAGCTGTCGGACCTCGACTGGATCCCGTTCGCGGTCGGCCTGTTGTTCGTGCTCGCGTTGCGCTGCGCCGCGATCGGCAACATCCGGGCGCTGATCGATCTCGCGGTGCTCACCGGGTACGTCACGGTCTTCGCGTTCGGCCGCTTCATCTACAAGCTGTACGTGTTCGGGCACAACCTCGATCCGAGCGCGCCGATCAAGGTCGACCCATTCACACCCGCGATCCTCGGCACCAAGCAGGTCGCGAACTTCACGACGACGAGCATGCCCCAGCTCGGCTCGCTGCTGGTCGGCATCTTTGGCACCGGCGTGTTCGTGCTCCTGGCCTGGCACCTGATCGCCGGTCGGCTGCAGATGCTCCGTGGCGCGACGACCGGCTTCACCGAGGTCGGCCACGGGCAGTGAACCCTCATCCCAGGCACAACCCCATGACCACCCTCGATACACCCATCGGTGACCTCGCGCGCGACCAGCCGAGCTCGACGCGCGTCTTCCTCCGCCACAAGCTCGACTTCTGCTGCGCCGGCCGCCGCACGCTGCGCGAGGCATGCGCGAAGGCAGGCCTCGACGGTGACCAGATCGCGCACGAGCTCGCCGTCGCGACCGCCGCGGCACCGGCGACGAGCTGGGACCTGCGGCCGTCGCACGAGCTCGTCGATCACATCGTCGGCCGCTACCACGATGGGCTGCGGCGCGACCTCCCCTCGTTGATCGATGCCGCGCGCAAGGTCGAGCGCGTCCACGCCGCCAGGCCCGGCGTCCCGGCCGGTCTCGCCGACGAGCTGACCGAGTTCTGGACCGAGATGGAGCAGCACCTGATCAAGGAGGAGCGCGTCGTGTTCCCGATGCTGCGCATGGGCGTGCGCGGTGCGCAGGTGTACATGCCGGTGCGGGTCATGGAGCACGAGCACCACAGCCAGGCGGCCGAGCTGACGCGGTTCCGCGAGCTCACGAGCGACCTCCAGCTACCGGCGCACGCCTGCGCGACGTGGACTGCGCTGTATCACGGGCTCGCCGCGATGGAGGTCGACCTGATCGAGCACATCCACCTCGAGAACAACGTGCTGTTCCCGCGGGCGGGCCGCGACGGGTGAGCCGCTTCCCTCTCGCGTTGCTCGCGCCCGCGCTCCTCGCCGCGTGCGAGCCGCTCGATCCGCCGGCGCTGCGCGATCCGGGCACCTGCGAGGGCTGCCACCCCGATCATGTCCGCGAGTGGGCGAGCAGCATGCACGCGTACGCGAGTGACGATCCGGTGTTCGTCGCGATGAACCGGCGCGGTCAGCGCGAAACCGGCGGCGCGCTCGGCTCGCTCTGCGTCGGCTGCCACGCACCCCTCGCGGTCGCGCTCGGGGCGACCAGCGACGGCCTCGACCTCGCGGAGCTGCCGCGCGAGCTGCGCGGCGTCGGCTGCGTCGCGTGCCACCAGATCACGGACATCGAGGCGCTGCACAACGGAGGCATGCGGCTGAGCGAGGACGGCGTGATGCGCGGCGGGATCCGCTCGCCGGTCGCCACGGCCGCGCATGGCTCGGAGCGCTCGGCGCTGCTGGATGCGGACAGCCTGGAGTCGTCGCGCGCGTGCGGCTCCTGTCACGACGTCGTGCTGCCCGGAGGGCTCGCCGTCGAGCGTACGTTCGCGGAGTGGCAGACGAGCCTGTTCGCGCGCGGGCAGACCGGCGTGTCGTGCGCGAGCTGTCACATGTTTCGGCGCGAGGGCCCGGCGGCGCTCGGCGGCCCGACGCGCGCGCTGCACGACCACTCGCTGCCCGGCATCGACGTCGCCGTCACCGACTGGCCGGGCCGCGACAGCCAGCTCGCGGGGATCCAGCGCGATCTGCTCGGCGCCCTCACCACCAGCGTGTGCGTGCAACCGACGGGCGGCGGCGTCGAGGTCAGCGTGACGCTCGACAACGCACAGGCTGGCCACGCGTTCCCGAGCGGCACGACGCACGCGCGCCGGGTCTGGGTCGAGCTCGCGGCCGAGACCGGCGGCGTGACGACGCAGACCATCGGCAGATTCGAGCCCGGCGAGGTCGTCCACGCGGGTGATGATCCAGACGCGTGGGTGCTCGGCAGTCAGTTCCGCGACGCACGGGGCGGCGAGGTGCAGTTCGCGTGGGAGGCAGCCGCGATCGATAGCGAGCTCCTGGCGCCGAGCGTCACGCTCGACCCGGCCGAACCCGGCTACTTCCACGCGCGCACGCGCAGCTGGCCGATCGTGGGCCACCCCGACGCGATCCGCGTGGCGCTCCGCGTCCAGCCGATCGGCCTCGATATCCTCGACGATCTGATCGCGAGCGGCGATCTCGATCCCGGCGTGCGCGACACGATGCCCACGCACGCGCTCGATGGTGCCGCCCGCGTGTGGCACGCGTCCGACGGCTACGGCTGCGTGCCGTGACTCACCACGACGTGGTCACGCTCGCGTGGACGATCAGCGCGTTGCGGTCGGCCTGCGCCGGGAAGTCGAGGAACCACCAGCGCAACGCGCCGAGCGAGCCGACGAGGCGCCAGCTGCCGGCTTCGTCGAGGGTGACGTCGGCGGTGACCGCCGCGTGCGCGCTGCGCATCGGACCGAGCGTGCGGTCGCGCGTCCGCAGTGCCGGCACGCCAGACGCGTCGGCGTAGTGCGCGCGATAGAACGAGGCGCCGTCCTGGGTGTAGCCCCGCACGCTCGCGCCGACCAGCCAGCGCGCGCCGAGCTGGTGCCGGAGCTCGGCGGTGCCGGTGTGGCTCGCGATCGCCCAGTCATCACGGTAGTAGCGATACGTCGCTGTCGCGTACCACGCGTCCGCGATCGCGTGGCGCAGGCGTCCGGCGAGCGCCACGCTCGCCCGGCGGCGTGGCGTCTGCTCGGCCATCCGCAGCGGGACCGGCCAGTCCATCTGCTCGACGAGCACGTCGCGGTACGGGCTGGCGTGATAGCCATCGGCGACGGTGGTGTCGATGATCACGTCGGCGATCGTGCGGACGCCGAGCAGCTGGCTCGCGGTGAGCTCGAGCTCGTGACCGAGGCGGCCCTCGTGAAACGCCGGATCGCTCACCGAGCCCGCGCGGTCGGCGCCGAACACGTAGTCGACCTGGAGCGTCGTGTTGCGCCGGGCCAGCTCGCGTCGGAGGGAGACGCGCGCGCGGAGCGCGTCGTAGTCGTGCTCGTGCGAGCCGCGCGCCCCGACCGTGAGCCACGTCAGCCCGGCGACGGTCCGGTACGTGGTCGCGATACCGAGCTCGACGCGTTGCTCGCTGACCGGCCTCGGCGACGCCGACGTGACGACGTCCACCGATGCCGCGCTCACCGCATCGACCGTGGTGTCGATCGCGAGTGACGTTCGCGGCGACGTCGCGACCTGGACGGCAGCGCTCGGCGACACCACGGTGACGTGATCGTCATCGGCGTAGACGCGCAGGCTCGCCGCCGCCGAGGGCTCGTCGCCAGGCGCATCGGCGAGCGCGGAGGATACGAGCGAGAGGGCGAGCGCTACCGAGCCGGCGCTCAGTTGCAGCCGCAACCACCACCTCCCGCGGCGGTCGCGCCCCCGGTGCCCTCGCGGACCGTGAACACGTGCTCGTCGGCGGTCGTCAGCTCGCGCCAGACCGGCGATGCCATGCCGCGCGCGGCCAGGTGAGCCCGCTGGTGCGCCTGCACCCGCACGCAGCCCGCCGCGGCGAGCGACGCGAGGAGCACCGCGAAGGCGGAAGATCGCATGGCCGCGTTGCCTGCAAGAATCGCGGCGGCGTCGCGCGGGGGAATTCACGCATCGCGTGCGCGGCGGGGCGGCGAGCGCGCAAATCCAGCAACGCGGGCGCGTCAGTAGCGCAGTCCATCGAGGTCGTACGCGACCTGCAGCCATGCGAACCGGCGCGGGATCGGTGCACCGAGCAGATCGGGCGTGCGGTCGTCGAGCAGGTTCGCGACCGTGCCCGTGAACGTGAGGCCCTGGTCCGGCAGCCTGTAGCCGAGCGTGACGTCGACGACGGTGCGGCTCGGCAACTTGCCGCCGAGCAGCGTCTCGGTGTTCCAGTACCCCGACGCGAAGTCGTACGCGACGTGAAACCGGCCGTCGACGCGCCAGAACGAATTCGCGAGCCCGAGTCCGTCGCCCTGGACCGAGCCGCGCAGCTTGACCGCGGGCGCGTTGAGCAACAGGTCCTGCTGGAGCGCGCTGTCGTTGTCGAAGCTGACGAGCTGCATCGCGGAGACGCTCCCCGACACCGTGAGCCCTGCGATGGGCTGGTAGTCGAGGCCGACGTCGACACCGCGCACCGTCGCCTTGCCGAAGTTCATGTACGTCGACAGGGTGCCCTCCATCGCGGTGCCCTCGGCCACCGGCCTGCCGTCGGCGTAGGACGCGAACGTCGGCGTCGCGGCCGCCGGGTTCGCGACCGGCGTCAGCGCGCTGATGAAGTTGCGGTACCACGACTGGTACGCGACCGCGTCGACGTACAGCTTGTCGCCGATCGCCGCCTTGTAGCCGACCTCGAGCGCGTCGACCTGCTCGGGCTCGAGCGGATCGATCGTCGAGACCACGCCGCCGGCCTCGTCGCGGATCACGAAGCCGGTGCGGTTGCCGAGCAGCGTGTCGCTGATGCGCAGGAAGTTCTCGAGCACGGTCGGGCTCTTGAACGCGCGGTTGTAGCCGACGCGGACGTTGTGATTCTCGGCGACCTCGTACTGGACCGCAGCCTTCGGGCTGATCTGCGTCGCGTACAGGCTGTGGTGATCGAGCCGCACCGCGCCGGCGAGCCGAAGGCGCTGGCGCAGCAGCGTGTCGAGCTGGAGGTACGTGCCGGCCTCGTTGACCGAGATGTCCCGGGTCTTGTCGTCGAGGTAGGTGCCGGCCGAGCTCGGCGCGTACGCGCGGTACTGGCCGCCGAGCGTCGTCTTCACGCCCGCGATCGTGTGGCGGTACTGCAGCTCCGTGTCGATCAGCGAGCTGTCGTCGATGAACGCGATCTGATCGCGGATCGCATCGAGCTCGTGCGGGTCGGCCGGTGCGCCGCCCATCGTGGCCGCGGTGCGCGCGAGGCGATCGAGCTGGTAGCTCTTGCCCGCGTCGCTGTGCGTGCGCGTGACCTGCGCGTAGACGTGCGGGCTCGACAGCGTGAGCATCTGGTACTGGACCTGCCAGTCGCGCAGGTGGTTGCGGCCCGCGTTCGTGATCGAGAACCCGGTCGAGTCGGAGAAGCCGGCGCCCCCGGTCGCCAGCCAGTCGCCGCGCTTGTAGTAGAGCGTGCCGTCGGTCTTCGCCTGCTCGACGTCGTAGTTCGCGAGCAGATCGCCCTCGTAGATGCCCGGCGCGTAGGCGTGCGTCGCGCGAGCCGGCACGAAGTCATCGGCGCGCAGGTACTCGCCGTTGAGCTTGTAGCCGAAATCGTCGCGTACCGTACCGGCGACGCGCGCCGCGCCGGCGACCATCGACCGGGTGCCGCCACGCAGCGAGACGGCCGCACCGGAGTCGTCCCAGGGTGTCTTCGTGACCACGTTGATCACACCGGTGTGCGCGTTCGGCCCGTAGAGCGCGGAGGCTGGCCCGACGACGACCTCGACCGCCTTCATGTCGAGCCCACTCTGCGGCAGCAGGTTGCCCTGCGGCAGCCCGTTGCCCGGCAGCG
This sequence comes from Kofleriaceae bacterium, assembly GCA_036794935.1. Taxonomy (GTDB): domain Bacteria; phylum Myxococcota_A; class Polyangia; order Haliangiales; family Haliangiaceae; genus JABFXX01. Next base: position 9,269 of record DAIRFU010000164.1, read on the forward strand.
TGGCGAGCCGGCCGTCGACCATCGTCACCATGCGCGAGTTGAACTGGGTCGCGAACCCACGCGCGCTGATCCGCTGATCGCCGATCCCGGCATCGGAGAAGTCGATGCCCTTCACGCGCGACAGTGCCGACAGGTACGACGCGCCGGCCGCGGTCTTCAGGTCATTCTCGGTGACGATCTCGACGGTGACCGGTGCGTCGAGCCGCTTTTCAGGCAGCCGGGTGCCGACCACGACGATCTCCTCGCCCGGCAACTGCTCGGTGGTCATCCGCACGGTCACGCCGAGGATGCGACCGGCGACGACGTCGAGCGGCTGCTCGCGCCGGGCGTAGCCCGTCGCATCGATCGCGAGCGTCTGTGCGCCCGAGCCGACCTCGGCGAGCTCGAACGTGCCATCGCTCTCGGTGATCGCCGAGGCAGTGCCGAGCGTGACGATCGCGCCGGGGACCGGCTCGCCGTTCCTGGCGAGCACGCGCCCACGGACGGTTCCGTTCAGGGATGGTGCCTTCGCGGTGACCGATGGGTCTCCCGGCTGGGGTGGCGCTGCAGGCTGCGCCGATGCGGCGACCGCACACGCACCGATGATGCCCAGACTCAATACACTCCTCGACCTCGACATGTTGCCTCCGTGTGCGCGCGCCCGTGTGCAACGCGAGGACCACGCCGGCGCGCCGCGATCTCGCGCGCTTGCCGCCGGCGCGAGGACGCTTCGCGTGTGGGTCCTGCTGGGCCGCGCCAACACGCGAGGGCGACGCCACGGGTGGCGGATTCTCCGGCGCTGTAGGAAGCGGCCACACGGCAAGCGCGCGGAACCTCGTGCGTCTGCGTGGTCCCGCCGTTGCACAACCAGCCCGCCGGAGGGCCCGTGCGTCGCATATCGCTACTGCTACCGCTTTGCCTCGTGGCCTGTGATCAAACGATCGACGGCCAGCAGCCCGTCGGCAGCCATGTCGACAGCGAGGCCGAGATCCAGCGCTACGTGCGGCGCGCGTACCTCGATCTGTCGGGCCGACCGCCGGCGGATGGCGACCTGCAGGCGGCCACCGTGCGGCTACGCGACGCGCAGAACACCGCGATCGCGCGCGGCGGGTTGGTCGACGAGCTGATCGCGAGCGACGACTACGCGACGGTGTGGATCGAGGAGCTCGAGAACGGGATCTTCGGCGGCAACACGCTCGAGGCGCAGTACACATTCGTGTGCGAGATCATCCGCGGCCAGGACCGCGCGTGCGACGCCTGCACCGAGACCGACGCGTGCGCGTGCACGTGCAACGTGCTGCCGCAGCTCGCGACCGAGCGCGCGGACCTGCGGACCGCGACGGCCGACTTTCACGCCGGTGTCGCGACGTCGCAGCTCGAGCGCCGCTACGCGAGCGCGATCGGTTACTTCGTGCTCGCCGGCACGCCCGAGGGCCGGGTCAGCGCGCTGTTCGACGACTTCCTCGCGCGCCAGGCCGAGGCCGACGAGATCGAGAACGGCCGCGCGATGATCTTCGGCGCGCTGTTCCCCGGCTCGCCGGCCGGCCTCCTGTTTCACCGCCACGGTTCGAACTACGCCGATCTGATCGACATCGTGTTCGAGAGCGAGGTGTACCGCGAGGCGATGGTCCGCCGCGTGTTCAGCCGCTACCTGGCGCGCGAGCCCAGCTCGCCCGAGCTCGCTCACTTCACTGCCACCCTCGATGCGACCCAGCCGGACCTGCGCGGCCTCGTGCGCGCGGTCCTATCGTCGCGGGAGTACTTCGACCAATGATGCGCCTCTTGATGATCGTCGCGCTCGCCGCCGCGTGCACCGAGGTCTACGACTACGATCCGGCGAGCGCGGGGCAGCCGGAGGGCAGCGAGCGAGCGCCGCGGGGCAAGACCTCGACGCAGTTCCTCCGCGGCGTCTACGCCGACCTGCTCGGCCGCACGCCCGAGAGCTACGAGGTCGTGATCGCCTATCAGGGCACCGAGGTGGCGCGGTTCACCGCCGACGAGGAGGCGCTGCTCGGTGCGTCGCTGGACGGCCTCGGCGACTCGCTGCCGATGCGCAACCTGATCACGAACGGCCTCTTGCACAGCACCGAGGTCTCGATCCCCGAGAAGGCCGCCGTCGAGCCGCGCGACTACATCCGCGACCAGTTCCGCCGCCTGCTCGGGCGCGAGCCGAACACGTACGAGCTCGAAGCGTTCGCCGCCGAGTGGGACAGCGATCCCGCCGTCGGTCCCCGCACCGTCATCCGCGCGATCATCGGCTCGCGCGAGTACCAGAGCCAGTAGGAGCGCGCCATGGCATTCCCTCTACACAACTTCCTCCTCGTCCTCTTCGTCTCGGCCGCCACCTCGACCCTCGCACCGCTGATCAAGGTC
>DAIRFU010000780.1:0-3224 GCA_036794935.1 Kofleriaceae bacterium
TGGCTCACGCAATGGGCCTCGTCGATCGCGACCATCGCGATCCGGGTGCGCCCGAGCAGGCGCTTGAAGCCGTCGAGCACCGCGCGCTCTGGCGAGACGTAGAGCAAGGCGAGCTCGCCCGCCGTCAGGCGGTTGATCGTAGCGAGCCGCGCGGCGTCCTCGCACTGGCTGTGCAGCGCGGCGACGGCGACACCGCGGGCCGCGAGCGCGTTCACCTGATCGTTCATCAGCGCGATCAGCGGGGAGATGACGATCGTCGTGCCCTCGCCGGCACGCGCGCGCACGATCGCGGGCACCTGGTAACAGAGCGACTTGCCGGCGCCGGTCGGCAGCAGCACGAGCGCATCGCGGCCCGCGAGCACCGCCTCGACCGCGTCCTGCTGGCCCCCGCGAAACGTCTCGTAGCCAAAGACGTCACGCAGGACGTCGAGCGCGCTCATCTCCACCCCGTATCACAGGGGTCTGAGAGCTCAGATCGACTGGACCTGCTTGCCGGCCTCGACCCAGCCCTTGATGCCCGCGGTCATGACGTAGACGTTGGTGTAACCGAAGCTCCTGGCGCGCCCGGCGCCAGTGTGGGAGGCGTGTCAACCAGGGTCTGCGCAGTAGAAGACGAGCTTCGTGGTCTTGTCGGCGGGCAGCTCGCTGGCCGCGTACTCCGCCTCGTTGGCGAGCAGGATCGCGCCCGGCACCACGCCCATCTTCTTGCGCGTACCTTCGGGGTTGCAGTCCACGGCCTGCGCTTGCTTGGTCGCGATCGCCTGATCGACCTCGTCGACCGTCATCGTGGGCAGCTCGTCCTTCGCGGTGGCCGCCGGCTCGGTCTTGTCCTTGCTGCAGCCGCCGAGTGACGCGAGCGCGAGTGCCGCGCCGAGCACGAGTGTACGCATACCCGTGATGGTAGCAGACGAGGTACGGCGCCGCGACGGACGTCGCGGTCACCCGATCGCGCGCTGCAGCACGTGGGCTTCCTCGCAGTGTCGCCAGCTCTGGTAGGTCCTGTCGTCGTAGGGAAAGTCCCAGCAGCCCTCGCGGTGCACGAGCCGGCCGCCGAACCCGACCTTGAACCGGTGCACGCCCGCGAGCGGGTGGTCGAGCGCGCTGCGCGGCGCGGCGCCGAGCATGTCGTAGTCCTTGCAGCCGTGCGCCCTGGCGAGACGGATCGCGGCCCACTGCAGCGCGGACGGCGCCATCACCTCGCGGTGCGCGCGCGTCGACGCGCCGTAGAGGTAGGTCGCCCGCGCTGGCGCGATCGCGAGCAGCATCCCCGCGAGCAGCCGGCCCTCGTGGCGCGCGAGCAAGAGCCGCGTCACCACCGGCGAGGCCGAGCCCTCGGCCCGCTCGTCGAGGAGCGCCCGGAAGTGCGCGATCGGCATCGCCTCGAGCTGATGACGCGCCATCGTCTCGACGTAGAGCTCGTACCAGCCCGGCAGATCGTCGGGCGTCCCTTCGTGCACCACGACGCCCCGCCGCTCGGCGAGCCGGATGTTGTAGCGAGTCTTGTGGTGCATGCGCGCGAGCAGGCCGTCCTCGGCAGCGTCGAGGTCGACGAGCACGGTGTCGGGCGGCAGCAGGTCGCGCGCGGCCTTCCACAGGTTGCGATCCGCCGTCCCGAAATTCATGCGCAGCTCGCGCAGGCGATGAGCCGGTGCGCCGTTCCACTCGCCATCGCCGCCGAAGTCCTGCGGCTCGCGCGCGTGCACGGACGTCCACGGCAGATCCCAGCGGATGAACGCGCAGCGCGGCCCGAACATCGGCTGGAGCTCGCGCGACAGTCGCTCGAGGAACATGCCGACGCTCTCGGCGTCGGGCGCCAGCTCCGGGCCGAACGGCACGTACGCGGAATCTGCGTCCGCGGACAGCGGCACGCGCACGACGAGGAAGTCGCCGCACGCGGCGGGGGCCCGGACCTCGGTCGGGCCGCTCGGGGCCGGTCGGAACGAGACGTCGAACGCCTCGGTCCCGAACCCCATGCGGCGGTGCACGCGTCCCCAGAACGCCGTCTGATGAACGATCGGCGTCGGGATCAGGTGATCGGTCTTCTTGGGAGCAACGTCCAGCTTCACGGCAGTCCGACCAGTGTGGCCACCCTGTCGGGGAAAGCAACCGGCCGCTTCAGCCGGCGTGCCGCTCGCCTACCACGCGCTCGCGCTGATCCGGATGTACAGGAGGCGCGTCGTGCTCGGCGTCGAGCTCGGGGCGAGCGCCAGCAGGTGCGTCGTGCCCGCGCTGTCGATCACCATGTCGAGCGGTGTGCCGTTCGTGAGCGGGAACGTGCGCACGTGCCAGCCCGTCGCGTCGCGGTAGTGGTCCTCCAGCGTGAGCGTCTTGTTGGCCTGCGGCTGCGACGCATACAGGATGTGCGGCTGGCCGAGCGCGTCGGCGGCCGTGACCGTGCGCAGGCTGCGCCACGACGCGCCGCCGGCCATGCAACTCGAGTACGGCAGCCACGACAGATCGGCGACGTCCTCGACGACCCAGCTCGTGCCGACGAGCCGGTGCGCGCGCAACCAGCGCTGCCCCGAGCCGTTGAAGCCGTCCTCGAACGTCATCACGTCGCCGCCGGCGAGCGCGACGGGCTGGTGCATCACCGGATACACGCACGTGCTGGTGGTCGCGACGTCGTAGATCGTGGACCACGTGCCGGCGCCCGTGCGCTTGGAGAGCTTCACGTTGTACGAGGTGTGGCCGGAGGCCGGGCTCATCGAGGCGAGGTAGACGCCGCCGCTCGACGTGTACGCCAGCCGCATCGCGTAGCTGCTGTTCACGCCGGCGCCCGCCAGCGACTCGTCTCGTGTCCACGCGCCGGGCGCGCCCATGTAGTAGCGCAGGTCGCCGAAGCCGCTGCCCGCGACGATCGCGTGCCAGTCCGAGCCGCCGCGGACCGCGTCGTACACGTACGTGGGATCCGCGTACGCGAGCTGCCAGCTCGTGCCGCTGCGCGTGGCGACCGCGAGCGTGCCGACGGCGCTGTAGATGCGCTGGAACAGCGCGCGCAGCGTGCCGCCGTCGTATGCGAGGACGAAGGTCTCGGGGCCGATCACCGTCTGCGTCTGATCCCAGGTCGCGAGCTCGCTCGTCGTCCACGAGCTGGATGGCCGCTCGGCGACCACGGCGTGCGCGTGCTCGCGCGAGTAGTTCGTGACCGGATCGGTGAAGTTGACCGAGTAGAAGTACGTAGCGTACGGCTAACAGGCGCCGTCGAGCGCGAACGAGCCGAGCTC
>DAIRFU010000781.1:0-3223 GCA_036794935.1 Kofleriaceae bacterium
CGTCGATAACGCGGAACCGAAATCCCAGGAACTGCCGATCGAGATCGGCGAGGACGTCGGCGAACGTGGTGCCGACCGCCTCGACCTCGCGCTTGCCCGCGGTGTAGCCGCGCAGCTGCGTCGGCACGATGACGCGGACCGGACGGCTCATGCAGGCTCGCCGGTGGTCACCGCGAAGACGTGCGGGAGGTGCCGGAACAGACACTGAAAGCTCGCACCCTCGTCGGTCGTCGCCCACACCTCGCCGCCGGTGTTGCCGAGGTAGATGCCCATCGGATCGTGCGTGTCGTTGCACAGCGCCTGGCGCTTGACCGTCCACCACGCCTGCTCGCGCGGGAAGCCCTCGTCGCGCCGCTGCCACGTCTCGCCGCCGTCGCGGGTCACGTACATCGCGGGCTTGCCGGCCGGCGACGTGCGCGGCCAGTCGCCGGTGCCGTCCATCGGGAACACCCACGCGCTGTTCGCGTCCTTGGGGTGCGTGACGATGCCAAAGCCGACGTCGCCGATCTCCTTCGGCATGTTCCGGCCGACGCGCGTCCAGCGGCTACTCGGCCGATCGATCCGGTAGATGCCGCAGTGGTTCTGCATCCACAGCCGGTCCGGCTGCGTCGGGTGCTGGATCACGCAGTGCGGGTCGTGGCCGAACTCGTACTCGGTGCCGTCGGTCTTCGCGGGCGCGAAGTCCATGTCGACGCCGAGGTTGAGCGGCCGCCACGAGCCGCCGCGATCGGTGGACTCGAACGTGCCGCCGCCCGACATCGACAGGTAGAGGTGCTGCGGATCGCGCGGGTCGACGAGGATCGAGTGCAGCTTGCCGCCGTCGGGCGTCTCGTCCTTGTCGCTGCCGACCCACGTCTGCTGCTCGGGGTGATCGTTGAAGCCCGACACCGGCGACCACGTCACGCCGCCGTCCTCGCTGCGGAACAGCCCCTTCGGCGAGGTGCCCGCGTACCACACGCCCGGCTCGCTCGCGTGGCCCGGCGTCAGCCAGAACACGTGGTCGACCGCGCGGCCGCGAACATCGCCCTTCGGGAACTGCGGCGGCGTCTCGGCCTCCTTCCACGTCGTCCCGCCGTCGCTGCTGCGAAACACCGTCGGGCCGAGGTGCCACTGGCGCGACGCGCACAGCAGCGTCGACCGATCGCGCGGATCGAGCACGACGTGATGGCACTGCTGACCGAGGAACGACGGCCCCTTCAGCGCCCACGTCTTGCGATCCGTGCTCGACGCGATCCAGACACCTTTGCGGGTAGCCATGTAGAGGTGCAGGGCCATATGGCGGGCACGCTAACATGGGGCACGCGCGACCGATCTCGACCGCCGAGCGAGATCGCACGCCGGTGACGGCGCGCGCCTCGCGTTCTTGCGGACTTCGGATCGTGCGGGAGCGGTACGCGGCTTGCGTAGCTGACGGAGCGTGCGCCTCCTCGCCGTCTTCGCGTGCGTCGCCGCACTCACGGCCGCCCCTGCGCTCGGCTGCCCGCGCCGGCTACTGTGCGTCGTGCAGCCGGACGCGATCGCGACGTACGCGCCCGCGCGCATCGAGATCCCACGCGCACGCACGCGCGCGGCGGTCCCCGACGTGCATCGCATCCAGCTCGCGCCCCGCGCGCGCCTCGCGGTGGCCGACGTCTCGCGCACCACACCGGATCCCGAGCTGCCGTGGTTCTGGCGCATGCTGCGCGAGCAGCTCCACGCGCACCTGCCCCACCACGACGACGCGCGCTTCTCGTTCGTGGTGTCGCCCGTCGTCGTCACGAGCCCGTCCGACACGATCCCGGGCCTCGGCGTCGCCGGCGACTTCTAGGTCGTCGTCGTCAGCCAGGTCGCGTACGCGTCGACGAGGCGCTGCAGATCGCCGAGCTCGCGCTCCGCGGCGCCGCGGCCGTCACCGTGCTCGAGCGCGTAGGTCAGCCGCGTCCCGCCCTCGAACGGCTCGAAGCGCACCCAGCCGCTGACGCCCTCGCGGGGGCCGAGCTTGGGCTCCCAGTGGATCTCGCGGCGCGCGCGGTCGTACGTGTAGACGAGCGTGTACGCGAGCGAGTGCGCGAACTGGTAGTGGACCTCGGCGGGCTCACCGCGACTCTTCGTCAGGATCTCGGCGTGACGGAGCCCGGGCACCCATTGCGTGAGCCGCGGGATATCGGTGAACACGCGCCAGCACGTGTCCGCGTCGCGCGGGACGTACGTGGTCGCCGTCTGCATCGCAACGGAGAGTATCTCAATCGGCGGCGACGTGGATCTTCACGCGATGGACGAGGTTCGTGGCCTTCGTCGGGTAGTTCGCGTGCAGCCGCAGCTCGTAGTCGCCCGGCTCCTTGGGCACCTCGAACAGCATCTTGCGCGCGCCCGGGGGGACGTAGTCGTACGCGCCGTAGCGGTCGGCAGCGAGGTCGGGCTTGACCACCGTCACCCAGAACTTCTCGCCGGGCAGCGCGTCCATCGGCTGCGCGAACACGAGCTCGACCTTGTCGCCGGCGTGCACGGTCTTGCCGCCCTCGAGGTGGAAGCGATAGGCCGTCGCGGGTGTCCTGGCGGCGGCGGCGGCGACCGTGAACGGCACCGTGTGGACCACGTTCGTCCTCTTCGCCGGGTACCCCGTGTGGAGGCGGACCTCGTAGCTGCCCGGCTGCTTCGGCGCGACGAGCTTCGCGGTGGCCGCGCCGTCGGCGACGTACTCCCACGTGCCGAACTCGGTCGGCGGCTTGCCGGCTGCGACCACGGTGACCCACGCGCGGTCGTCCGGCTTGCTGCTCATCGCCGCCGGGAACGTGATCGCGATCGGCTCGCCCGGACCGTACGCCTTGGCGTCGAGCGAGAACGTCGGCGTGCCCGACGTCGCGATCTGCGTCGGCGCGGTCGGCGCCGTCGACGCGGGCGCGGCGGGCGGCTTGACCGCGACGGGGGGGATGCAGTCCTCGCCCTTGCGCTTCTTGCCGTCGGGGCAGCTCGGCGCGCCGACGCACTTGTCGCCCGCGGTCGACCACGCCTGGCCGGGCCAGCAGCAGTTGCCGCGGGTATCGACGCCGCGCACCTTGCCGTCGGCGCACGTCGGCTCGGCCGCGACCGCGGGCTCGGGCTCGGTCGCGGCGGCCGCGGGTGCGGGACTCGCGGGCCGCGCGGGAGGTTGCGGCGGTGCCGGGCGTGGCGCGGGCGTCGCCGCGGTCTCGACGCGATCGGCCGGCGTGTCGCCGCGCGAGAGCACCACGGCGGCACCGACGCC
>DAIRFU010000007.1:0-11961 GCA_036794935.1 Kofleriaceae bacterium
GCGGAGTCGGCGGCAGCGGAGCGCGCGAGCGATCGGCGAGGCCCTCGAGCACGTCGAACAGGAGCGGGCCTGCGGCCTCCGAGCCGACCAGCTCGTAGCTCGGCGTCTGATCGACGTTGCCGGTCCACACCGCGACGGTGTAGTCGGGCCCCGAGCCGACCGACCACGCGTCGCGGAAGCCGAAGCTGGTGCCGGTCTTCCAGTGGATCGCGGGCGGCATGCCGCGCCGCAGCTCGCGGCGCCTCGGGAAGTCGGGCCGGTCGCGCAGCGACAGCGCCTCGCGGGTCAGAAACGCCGCGGCGGGGCCGTAGATCGTCTGGGCCGTGCCGGGCGGTTGCGACGCGAGGACGCGCAGCGGCCGGTAGGCGCCATCCTCGGCGAGCGTGACGAACAGGCTCGCGACCTCGAGCGGCGTCATCTCGATGCCGCCCGCGATCAGCGACAGGCCGTACTCGCCGTGGGTGGCGCGCGCCGGCGAGACGCCGCTACGCTGCAGCTCGGTGATGAACGGCTCGACGCCGAGCCGATCGAGCAGCTCGACGAACGGCACGTTGAGCGAGCGGACGAGTGAATCGCGTAGCGTGACGAGGCCGAGGAAGTCGCCGTCGAAGTTGTGCGGCCGGTAGGTGCCGTACTCGATGGGGACATCGGCGACCAGGTACTCGGGCAACGCGAGGCCGCGGTCGATCGCGAGCGCATAGAGCAGCGGCTTGAGCGTCGAGCCGGGCGAGCGCGCGCGCTTGAACATCGCGATCTGGCCGCCGTGCTTGAAGTCCATGAAGTCGAGGTTGCCGACGAGCCCGACGACCTCGCGCGTGTGGTGATCGACGACGACGACCGCGCCGTTGTAGATGTGCTTGCGCGCGAGCTCGTGCACGTGCAGCGCGACGACCTTGTCGGCGAGCGCCTGCGCGCCGGCATCGAGCGTCGAGCGAATGTGGACGACGCCGGGCGACAGGTCGCGCAGCCACACCGCGGCGTGCGCGGCGTTGCGCGGCATCCGGCGCAGCTTGTCCGGCGGTGCGGAGACGGCCGCCTCGGCGAGCGCGGCGCGCGTATCGGCCGCCGAGAACACGCCGGCGTCGATCAGCTTGTGCAGGATCGAGTCGCGCCGCGCGCGCAAGCGCTCGGTGTTCGCCGGCGAGGGCCGGTAGCGGGCTGGGCCCTGCGGCACGGCGAGCAAGGTCGCGATCTCGAGCGGCGCGAGGTGGCGCGCGCCGTGGCCGAAGTAGGACCACGCGGCCGACTCGATGCCCTCGAGGTTGCGGCCGTACGGCGTGCGCGACAGGTACTGCTCGAGGATCTCGCGCTTGGACAGCCGCGCGTCGAGCTGCATCGCGCGGAACATCTCGATCACCTTGCTGCGGATCGTGCGCGGGCGTGGCTCGAGCAGGCGCGCGAGCTGCATCGATAGCGTGGAGCCGCCCGACACCCGGCGGCCCTCGGCGAGGTCCGTCCACGCGGCGCGCACGATCGCGATCGGATCGACGCCAGCGTGCGAGTAGAAGCGCTGATCTTCGAGCGCGATCAGCGCGGTCACGTAGCTCGGATCGACGCGATCGAGGGTGACGGGCAGTCGCCACTTGTCGTCACCGGACAGGAACACGTACGCGGGTTGACGGTCGCGGTACTCGACGGTGACCGACCAGTCCGCGGGGCGCGCGGGAAGCGGGACCGCGAACACCGCGCCGATCAGCGCGAGCCACAGCGCGTTGGCCGCGATCACCACGACGAATGCACGCCGCAGCCAGCGCGCGCGGGTTACAGCAGCTTGCCGGTCCACGGGCCGCCCACGACCGCGGTGCCACCCTTCGCGCGCGCCCACAGCGTCGGGTCGTACATCGCCTCGGCCTCGACCGGCGGCAGCGTGTACGTGCCCGACGTCACCGCGCGGACGGTGTACACGAGCTTGCGCTTGACGCCGGGGCCTAGTGTGCCGAACGCCTCGAGGTGGTCGTCGCGCATGTTCATGAAGTCGACGGTCCACTGCTCGTCGGCGACGATCCAGTCGGCCGTGATGCCGCGGCCGAGGCGCGGGTTCTCGACCTCGAAGCCGGCAGGCAGCCGATCGACGAGCGCGATGTTCTGGATCCACTGGCCGGTCGTGTTCTCGATCTCGAGCTCGACAAACGCGACGTCGCCGAGCTCGATATCACCCTTCGTCAGATCGATCGCGTTGCCGCCGACATCGCGATACGTGCGCCTCACCGCGAGGCCATTGCCGCCGACCTGGTACTCGCCGTTGGGGCGTACGCCCTCGCTCGTGATCACGAGCCACATGCCGGCGGCCTGCTGCGGGACGTCGAAGGTGAGCGCGCCGTACTCGCTCGCGCGTGCGAGCGACCACGTCTTGTCATTCGTCTTGAGCTTCGTCTTGCGCGGCGCGATCGTGGCGCCGCCGGCGGCGAGCGTGCCGGAGGCCTTGCCATGGCCGGCCGTCGCCTGCACCCACTTGCCGAGGCCGGTGATGCCCCAGACCAGCTCCTGCGTGTTGTAGTAGTACGAGGACCGCTCGGTGGTCAGCATCTCGGCGACGCGGTTCGCGAGCGGCTCGCCGGCCGGATCGGCGCCGAACAGATCGAAGAACGTCGACAGCATCAGGCCGCGGCGGCGACGATCCGAGTAGAAGCTCCAGCTGTTGATCCGATCGCGCGAAACCGGCGAGGCGTCGACGGTCTTGAGGTCCTTGGCGTAGCGGCGGTCACCGGCGAGGTAGAGCGCGGCCTTCAGCATGTAGAGGTCCTCCGCCTGCTCGCCGGTGGCGTGCGCCGGGATGTTCTTGATGAGCTGGAGGATGCGCGCCTTCTTGCCCTTGCCGGCGAGCGCGAGCACGTAGTGGAGGTACGCCTCCGCCTGCTCGTCGTAGTGGTGCCAGCTCGCGGCGGCCGGCTTGCCGCGCTCGCGCTCGGCGGCGCGCTGCTCGATCCAGGTCAGCACGGACTTCAGCCGATCCTCGGGCACCGGGTAACCGGCCTTCTTCGCGTCGAGCAGCATGTGGGTCGCGTAGGCGGTGCCCCACTCGACGGGCTCGGTCGAGCCGGGCCAGTAGCCGAAGCCGCCCGACGGCGTCTCCATCGCGAGCACGCGGTTGATGCCGGCGAGCACCATGTCCTCGATCTTCAGCTGGGCGAGCTCGGGATCGATCTGCTCGATGATGCTGCCGACGTAGAGCAGGGGACGCGTCGCCGACGTCGTCTGCTCGATGCAGCCGTACGGGTAGCGGATCAGGTACCGCAGGTGCTCGAACGACTCGCCGTACGGATTGCTGGTCAGCCAGAACGTCGTGCGCTCGCTCATCTGCATCCAGTTCTGCAGCGCCGGCTGCGCGGCGAGATCGAGCGTGCCGGGGACGAGCTTGATCTTCTGGACGACCTTCTCCTTGGGGCCCGACGGCAGGAACGGGATGTCGACCTCGTCGGCGACCTCGAACGTGCCGGCGCGGCCGCGCACCTTCGCGACCACGCGCAGCTTCGCGCCGCCGACCGGCATCGTCGCCTTGGCCTGGAACACGAGCGTGTCGGCGCGGCCGTCATCGAGCTTGATCGAGCCGGTATCCTTGCCGGCGAATGACAGCGGCGCGGGCGCGCCCTTGGGCTGCACGAGCCCGGCGATCGGGATCACCTGGCTGTCGAGCTTGATCGAGACGTCGAGGGGCCCGCCCGAGACGTTCGTCATGAACACGGGGATCTGCATCTCGTCGCCCTGGGTGACGAAGCGCGGGAACGTCACCTGGAGGACGAGTGGATCGCGCACCGTGACGTGGGCCTCGGCGCGGCCGATCTGCGTCGGGCTCGCGGTGATCGCCATGACGCGGAGCTGGCCGCGATACGTCGGCACCTGGAACGGGATCGTGAGCTTGCCGCTCGCCGGCACCGGCAGCACGCCCGAGAACAGCGCGACCGGCTTGACCGGCTGCACGCGGCCGGCATCGAGCGCGCCGCCGCCCTCCTCGTCCTCCTCGTAGTCACCACCACCCGTCTTCGAGGACGTGCCCGCGGGCTGGTGCAGCATCGTCCAGCCGAGCGTCTCGTACGTGTCGACGCCGAGCGCGCGCTTGGCGAACAGCTGCGCGAGCGGATCGGGCGTCTTGAAGTCGGTGAGCGACAGGATGCCCTCGTCGACGACGGCGACGACCGCGAACGTGGGCCCGCGCGGTGCGCCGACATCGACCGTGACCGACAGCGGGCTCGACGAGCGGATCTCCTTCGGGGTCGCGAGCGCGACCGCCTGCGTGTACTCGATCGGCATCACGCGCGTCGACTTCACGCCATAGGCGCGATCCGGCATGAACGCATCGGGCGACTCGAGGTGCGGGTCCTTGACCAGGAACGCGGTGACGTAGACGTTCGGCGCGAACTCGGCGAGCTTGAACGACCAGCTCGCCTCCGCGCCGGTCACGTTCTGCCACTCGGTGGTGATCACGTGATCGGTCTCGACCGTCCACAACAGCTTGCCGCGGTACGGCGTCTTGATCTTGGCGGTCACGGTCTGACCGACCCGGATCTCCTCCGGCAGGTCGAGCTTGAGCTGCGTCGGCTTGGCCGGGCGCGGCGTCGTGTCGTAGCGGTTGCCGTCGCCGTAGCCGTAGTAGTCGTAGGAATAGTCGCCGTCGAGCAGGAGGTCGGTGCGCGCGTTGCCCGCCTTGACGCGAACGACGAAGCCACCGCTCGCGTCGCCGGGCGTGACGTCGAACGAGAATTTGCCGTTCTCCACCTTCGCGGTCGCCTTGCCCTCGGGGACCTCGCGCAGCCAGCGGTCGTAGCGCGAGTCACCGGAGTAGTCGTCGTAGCCATAGCTGTAGTCGGCCTCGAGGTGAAGCAGCTCGATGTCGATCTTCTTCACCGCGGAGGGCAGGGGGGCGCCGGTCCAGTCGACGACCATGCCCTCGACCTGGAACGGCTCGCCTGCCGCGGCACGCGTCGCCTTGGTGCGCACGCCGAGATAGAACTTCTCCGGGTGCAGCATGAGCGTGGCGGTCTTCACCGTCGCACGGCCGCTGCCGGCCTCGAGCACCGACGCGGTCGCGGAGAGCTCGCCGGTCTGCGTGAACGTCGTCGCCCCGTCGGCCTCCGGGCACTCGATCGTGAGGTGGCCCGCGGGATCGAGCTGGCCGCGCGTCGCCTCGCCGAGCGAGACCGCCTTGCCGCGGGGCTCGACGCCGTACGTGAGATCATCATTCTGCGCCGGCTTGAACCGGCTCGGCTCGATCGCGCACGTCAGCTCGACGCCCGAATCGATCGCGCTACCGCCGAACAGGTAGCGCGCGCCGACGTCGAACGCGAGCTTGGTGCCGACGAGCGCGTCCTTCGCTTTCGCCGCGAGTGTGACCTTCATGCGCTCGGGGACGAACTCCTCGACCTGGAGGTCGTACGAGGCCAGCGGCTTGTCGGCGACGCTCAGCGAGACCCGCCAGTGGCCGGTATCGGCGAACGCGGGCAGCGCGTGATCGAACGCGATCACGCCGGCCGCGTTCGTCTTCAGCGTGAGCCGCTTCGCGACCTTCGCGCGCGGATCGACGAGCTTGACGTCGACGAGCAGCGCCTGATCGGGCGCCTTGTCCTTGGCATCGCGGACGATCGCGGTGACGTGCGCCGCATCCCCCGGCCGGTAGACACCGCGATCGGAGAAGATCGAGGCGCGGTACGGCGTCGACGCGACGTACGGCGCACCGGAGGTGCTCGACTCGGCGACGTCGGCGCGCAGATCGCGGTAACGGATGTACGTCAGATCGTCGCCGCGCCGCGCGATCAGCGCGAACGGTTCGGCCTGATCCGGATCGCTATCCTCCTTGGTCTGCATCACGCAGCCGGAGCTGCCGGTCGTCGTGCAGCGCGCGACCGTCTTGCCACTCTTGCGCACGAGGCTGACCTCGACGCCCTCGAGCAGCTCGTTCGTGTCCATGCCGAGCGCCCAGACGTGGACGCGCTGGAGCCACGGCTTGTCGGGGACCGACGTCTTCTTCGCGACCAGGGACATGTCGGTGAGGAGCAGGCGCGACGTCGCGTTCGCGCCGACCCCGGCGAGGCGCAGCTCGAGCACGCCCTTCGTCGACTTCGGCAGCAACGAGCCGACGTCGATCCACGAGGTCGTCGGTGCGTCGGCATCGCCGCGCAGCGGGAGCTCCTGCTTGAGGATCACGTTGCTCGTGCGCTCGTCCGCGGCGTCCGAGCTGTCGTTGCCGAGCCAGAACACGAGGTTCTCGGCCGGCACGTGCCGCACGACCAGGTTCACCGCGTCGGTGTTGAGGTGCTTGATACCGAGGTTGTTCCACGCGCTGCGCGGCAGGTACCGGCCGCTCGCGACGAACGCGAGCTGCGGCTTGCGCGCCGAGACCGTGAACGTGTGCGTGTACGGCGCGAGCAGCGCGCCACCGTCGACCGAGCTCGCGCCGCCGGCGATCTTCAGCTTGTACACGCCGCGCTTGAAGTCGCCGAAGATCCGGAATCCAGCGCGGCCCGAGGTCACGTACACCTTCTTCACCGCGGGCGTGAACGAGATCCGCGATGCGTCGGCGAGCTGGCAGCGCTGCGACAGGTTGTAGTAGCCGCGGCCCTCGTACCAGGAGCGGTGGCCGGGCGCGGCTGCCTTGTCATCGCAGATGACCTCGACGTAGAAGCCGCTCGTGCCCTCGGTGACCGAGACCGCCTTGATCGAGATCGCCTTCTCGTCGGAGATCTGAAACGTGACCTTCGCGCCGGCCGCCTTGGTGCCAAGCACCGACGGCACATCCTTGGCGAGCGTCATGCCGAGCTTGGCGCCGACCACGATGCGCGGATCGTCGAGCCGGACCGTGACGACGTTGGGCTGATAGCTCGGCAGCGACTGGACCTTGCCGATCGCCTTGCCATCGACGGTGAACGTCATCGCCTGGCGCGCGAGGTTCGGCAGCACCGCACCGGAGAACGTCACCTCCATGGTGGCGCTGTGCTTCACGAGGTCGAGGTCGCTCGGCGCCCAGCCGAGGAACGCGAACGCGGGCGTGGTGAACGAGTAGGTCCACGCGCCGGCCCAGGGGTCGTTCGCGGGTGCCTCGATCACGCCGTCGCGGGTCTCGACCGCGGCGAGCTTCACCTGATACGTCGTCTCGAACGAGAACGGGCGTGCGGGCGTGAACGTCAGCTCGGAGACGCCCGTGTAGCGGACCGAGCCGTCGACCGGTGGCGTCAGCGCGAGGACCGTCTTCGTGGTCGTGTTGCCGACGTCGCCGCGGTCGACGATCGGCGCGGCGAGCTGGATGACGATCGAGGTCGGTACCGCCTTGTCGGTCCCGAGCTCGTGGATCACCGGCCGGAGCTTGGCCGCGGTCACCGGGTCGCGGGCGGGCGGGGCGTCGATGCCCTTCTGCTCGGCGGCCTGGTCCTCCTCGTGCGCCGGCGCCGGGGGCGACCAGTCGTCGAGCAACGACTTGTTCTGACAGGCGGCCAAGGCCGCCACCATTACCCACGGCGCGAGTCGACGAATCATGTCATGCCCCTCGATCTGCGGGTCAACGCCGGTCCACGGCGAAGCATTCCACGCAGCTTCCCGAACATACCGTGTAATGATCGGGCCCGTCGCGACCTCTCCCCAGAACCTATGTCGTGCTGCTGTGCTGATTGGGTCTCCATGCTCGCCCGCGACCACGCGGGCCGGCTCGCTGCCCTGGCGCGCCGCGAAGGCGTCACCCCGAGCGATGCCCTCGATGTCGTGCAGGATGCGTTTCACACGCTGATCTCGCGGCCGGACTCGCTCGCCCTTCGCGACCGGCCCGATGATGCGGCGCGCGTGCTCGCCGCGATCGTGCGTAACGCGGCCCGCAACCTGCGCCGCCGGCACCACCACGCACGGCCGCACGTCGAGGTCGACGACGAGGTGCTTGCCGCACGCGAGCCGCCGCCCGATGCCGCGCTCGCGCAGGCCGAGACCCAGGCCCAGCTCGTCGGCTGCATGGCCAAGCTCGGCGACGCGCATCGCCACGTCATCACGCTGCGCGTGCTCGAGGAGCTCTCCGGGGAGGAGGCCGCGCGCGCGCTCGGCGTCACCGCGGGTCACGTCGCCGTGCTGCTGCACCGCGCGCGCAAGCAGCTCGAGCAGTGTATGAGCGCGTGATCACGGGCTCGCGATCGCGTTGTCGCCGGCGAGCGCCCGATCGAGCATACCCGCGAGGAACGCACGTGGCCGGCTGCCGATCACGCGGCCGACCTCGCGGCCGTCGCGGACGAGCACGAACGTCGGCATCGAGCGCACGTTGTACTGCTGCGCGAGCACCTGCTCCTCGTCGACATCGACTGCGGTGACGCGCACGCGGCCCGCGTACTCGGTCGCGAGTGTCGCGAGCACGGGCTCCATGACGCGGCAGGGACCGCACCATTTCGCGGTGAAGTCGATCAGGGTGACGCCGGGACCGAAGCTGGATTGCATGGTGGGGAAGGTCGCGAGCCGGGCCGGCATTACACTCGGGTCATGTTGCGACCACGCCCCGCGCGCCGCGAGGACTACGCCGCGTTCACCCGGTTCTGGCACGAGCTCCAGACGCCGCAGCCGGTGTTCGACGTCGAGCGCTGGGACGTGCTGTATCGGCCGCACACGCTGTTCCTCGAGGCAGAGGGTGGCGCGCTGGCCGCGTACGCGCTCGTGCTGCCGTTCGGCAGCCGCGGCGACGTGCGCCAGATCGTCGTCGATCCGGCGTGGCGTGGGCGCGGGGTTGGCCGCCAGCTCATGGGCGTGGTCGCCGATCGGCTGCGCGCGCAGGGGTGCCGCGAGTGGCGGCTCGAGGTTCGCGCCGAGAACGCACCTGCGGTCGCGCTCTACCGGCGCGTCGGCATGACCATCGTCTACGAGCTGTACGTGTTCAAGCTGCCACGCGCCGCCGTCGAGCGGTTCGCTGCCAGCCGCTCCGGTGCGCTTCACGTCGAACATGTCGCCGGTGCGACACACGACGGCGAGCTCGAGGCGCGCTTCGATCTCGGCGCCGGGCAGCTCGAGCGCTTTCGCGCCGCGCGGCCGGAGGCGGTCCTGCTCCAGGTACCGGGCGCCGCGGTCACCCACTATCATCCGGTGTTCCTGCCCGACTGCGGCCTGCTGTTTCCGTTTCGCGCTCCGGATGCCGATCACGCGGCGCACCTCTTCGCCGAGGTCCTCGCGGTGGGCGTACCGGACTTCGTCGAGATCTGCGTCGCCGACGCGCCGGTCGCGGCGGCGTTGCGTGCGGCGGGCAACGAGCCGTACGAGCACCAGCTCGAGATGGGTGGTCCTCTGTGACCGCACGGCGCGCCCGCGCACGCCGTGGCGATGCCGCACGCACCGCACGGTGATCCATCGCTGCGCTGTGGGCGCGCGTCGTGCAAGCGTTCGCGCGCGTGCGCACCCTCGCCATCCTCGCGCTGTCCTGTCTCGCGGCCGACGCGTTCGCCGACGACGCCACGACGCGGGACGTACCGGGCGAGACGATCGTGATCACGGGGCTGCGGCTGCCGCGGCCAGTCCGCGACGTGCCCGCGACCGTGACGGTCATCGATCGTGGCGAGCTCGACAGATCGCCGCATCACCTGATCGATGACGTGCTGCGCACGCTGCCGTCGCTCGGCACGTTCCGGCGCAGCTCGAGCCTGGTCGCCGATCCGACGTCGCAGGGCGTGAACCTGCGCGGCGTCGGTCCATCGGCGGTGTCGCGTGGCCTCGTGCTGCGGGATGGCATCCCGATCAACGATCCGTTCGGCGGCTGGGTCTACTGGCGTGCGATCTCTCCGCTCGGGATCCAGCGCGTCGAGGTCTCGCCCAGCGGCGCCTCGGCGCTGTTCGGCGACTTCGCGCTCGGTGGCGTCGTCCAGCTGATCTCTCGTCCGATCGAGGAGCGCTCGGTCGAGGCGATGCTCGCGGGCGGCACGCAGACGACCGGTCACGCCGCGGTCCGCGCCACCGATCGCTACGGCGACTTCGGCGTCGAGCTCGAGGGCGAGGCATTCCACACCGATGGCTACGCGCCGATCGTCCCGGAGCAGCGCGGTGCCGTCGATGGCTCTGCCGCGAGCTCGCATGCCGTCGCGGGCGCGCGCATCGAGCACGTTCGCGGCAGCTCGACCTCGCACGTCAGCGCGCGCTGGTTTCGCGAGTCGCTCGAGACCGGCACCCGGTTCCAGACCGCCGATGTCCGCACCGTCTCGCTCGGCGCCGGCTACAAGTACGCCGGCGAGGCCGGCACGCTCGAGGTCGAGCTGTTCGGTGGCGACCACCTGTTCGAGCAAGAGCGCGCGCGTGTCAGCGACGATCGCAGCACCGCGACGCTGTCGAGCCGTCAGCACACGCCGTCGGCGAACCAGGGCGCGCTCGTCACGTGGACCACCCGCATCGGCGAGCGGCACGCGATCGTCGTCGGTGCCGATGGCCGGCGCGTGACCGGCACCGCGACCGACCGGCTGTCGCCGTCCATGATCGAGCCCGACACCCTCGTCGAGCGCTCGGCCGGTGGCGAGCAGCGCTTCGCGGGTGTATTCGCCGAGGACGCGTTCCACGTCACCAGCGCGCTCGACATCGCCGCGGCGGTGCGCCTCGACGGCTGGCAGAACCGCGCCGCCATGCTCGCCGAGACCACCGGTGCCGGCGACCGCGACGAGATGGCGCTCGGTGATGGCTCCGAGCTGCAGCTCGATCCGCGGCTCGGCGTGCTCGCCCGGCTGTCCGACGAGCTCGCGATCCGCGCGTCGGTCTATCGTGCGTTCCGCGCGCCGACCCTCAACGAGCTGTACCGGCCGTTCCAGGTCGGCACCGTGCTGACCGCCGCCAACGCCGCGCTCGGCCCCGAGACCCTGTGGGGTGCCGAGGCCGGCCCGCAGATCGTCGTCGATAACATCGTCGTGCGCGCGACCGGCTTCTACAACCGGCTCGACGACGCGATCGGCAACACCACGTTGCTGCAGTCGCTGCCCGACGGCGCGATGCGCCAGCGCACGAACTTCGGCGACGCGCGCATCACCGGCCTCGAGCTCGACGCGAGCTGGCGGCCGACGCGTGCCTGGACCTTCGCGGTCGCGCACACGTTCATGGACACGGAGGTCGTCGAGTCGCTCGACCAGCCGGAGCTCGTCGGCAAGCGGCTCGCTCACGTCCCGCGTCAGCGCACCACGTACACCGCGACCTTCGACAAGCCATCGCTCGCGACGATCACCGCCCAGGTGCGGTACCTCGGCACGCAGTTCGAGGACGACCTCAACACGAAGCCGATGGGCTCGGCGCTGCTCGTCGATGCGCGCGTCGCGCGCACGTTCGGTCACGGCCTCACCGGCTTCCTCGCCGGCGAGAACCTGTTCGATCGCCGCTATCTCGTCGGTCGCGCCGGCGTCGACACGCTCGGTGCACCGCGTACGCTCGAGCTCGGTGTCGCGTTCGCAACGAAGTGAGCGGAAGACTTGCGCCACGCCGCCGTCGGCGTTTTTCTTGTCTGCATGCAAGCATCACTTCGGGGGATGTTCGTCGCGTTGCTCGTGCTGTGTTCGGGCGTCGTGCGCGCCCAGCCGGCCCCGGCACCCGCGCCTGCGCCCGCGCCGACACCGGCACCCACGCCAGCCCCTGCACCGGCTCCGCTCCCCGCGCCCATGCCCGCGCCGGCCCCCGCACCTGCACCTGCACCTGCACCCACGCCCGATGCCGATGCGCCGCCCGACGAAGCGGCCGGGCCCGAGGCACCGACGCCGACCGAGACCCCGACTGCCGGCCTGCGCGTGCACGTGCTGACCAGCCGCAACACCTACGTGCCGATGAGCTTCGACATCTTCGCGGTCGACAGTCGTCAGGTCGTCGCCTCCGGTGCCGGCGCGCTCGAGTCGGCCGGCGAGCAGGCTCCGCTCCTCGAGCTCGCGCCGGGCACGTACAAGATCGTGCGTGCCGGTGAGCCATTCGGCACGCGCGTCGACTTCGCGATCGCGACGGTGCTGGCCGACACCGTCACCGACTACCTGATCGTCGTCGAAAAGTCCCGCGGCTTCG
>DAIRFU010000007.1:11971-28974 GCA_036794935.1 Kofleriaceae bacterium
CGCTCGCGTTCCGCGGCTCGGGGCCGGTCGTCGGCGAGCTGCCCCACGGCGTCGAGCTCCTCGGTGTTCGCCTCTCGCTCAACGGCGGTGGCAACCTGATGTTCAACCAGATGAGGAATGCCGTCGGTACGACCAGCGGCAACACCGCGCAGTTCGGCGTCTTCGGCAACTTCGGGCTGGTCATCGACAAGGGTGTCCACTTCGTCGACGTCAGTGCCGACATGCGTCTCGACCTCATCGATCCGGTCACCGGCGGCCTCGCGCCGACGCACGATCGCTTCCAGGCCTCGGGCCTCTACTCGTACAAGCTCAACAACGAGTACCTCGGCCCGTACGTGCGCGCCTCGATGCGCACGCGCATCTTCCCCGGCTACGTCTACTTCGAGAGTGACCAGCCGACCATCGACCTCAACATCGTCGACGCCGATGGCAACACGATTCGCACCGCGACCCTCGGCGATCGCGCGAACCCCGACAATCTGCGCTTCAAGGTCGCCAAGCCCTTCGGCCCGCTCCAGTTCCAGGAGGAGCTCGGCGCGAACCTCAAGGCCGTCGATCTCGATCTGCTGCTCCTCAAGCTCAACGTCGGCACGCGGATCGGCTTCGGATTCCGCCAGACCTTCACGAATGATCTGCTCGTCGTCGATGGTGACGAGGACGACGATCCCGTCACGCTGCGCCAGGTCGACAACTACCAGACCCTGGGCCCCGTGATCGGGGCGAACGCGAGCGTGACCTTCGCGCGCTGGCTGTTCGGCTCCGCGCAGTTCGGCGTGCTCGCACCGATCACGAACCGCGACGACTCGCGCTCCGACAACTTCGGTGGCCGCCTGCTCCTCGACTTCTCGGGCTCCGCCGGCTTCAAGGTGCCGATCCTCACCAACCTCTTGTTCGCCTCGGCCGACTACACGTTCCGGCTCGAGCGCGACGCGTTCATCACGTCGGAGACCCAGTTCGAGCACGCGCTGATGGCGCGCGCGAACATCACCCTGTTCTGATCGAGATCCTCGACGAGCCGAGCGGCCGCCGTGCCATTCAGTCAGGCCGCGTCGCCATGTAGATCGTCTGCTTGCCCGTACCGACCGCATACGTGAGGTACAGGCGGCAGCCATCCGGGGATACCCAGCTCGGCTCGGCGATGCTGGCGCCGGTAGCGAGCTCGGCGATCGTAGCTGGCGCTGGAAACCCGGTGGTCGTCGAGGCCCGCTGGGTCACGGCGATCACGCTGCCTACCGTGTCCCCGAACGACACGAACATCGTGAGATCGTCGTTGGTCGCCGGCGACACGATCGAATTCGCCGCCTGGAGTGCGACGGCCTGCGGGGGACCAAATCCGGTGCCCGCGCGATCCAGCCGCACGAGGCCACCACTCGAGAGGTTCGCCGCGTACAGCACACTGCCGTCCGCCGTGATCGCCGGATCGATCAGGTAGTCGCCGGTGATCATCGTCGCCGTCGGGAAACTGACCGCGGCGTTCGTACGTGTCGAGGTGAAGATGTGAACGGTTCCGGCGCTCACCCGAAACGAGTCGAAGTAGATCGTATTGCCGTCGGGAGACACCGACGGATGCGACTCGCCCTGGGCCGAGTAGAGGCCGCCGACAAGACCGGGCGAGCCGAATGGCTCGGTTCGAGATGCCC
The DNA here is from genome assembly GCA_036794935.1 of Kofleriaceae bacterium. Lineage (GTDB taxonomy): Bacteria > Myxococcota_A > Polyangia > Haliangiales > Haliangiaceae > JABFXX01. The sequence continues at coordinate 13,612 of DAIRFU010000007.1, forward strand.
GGATCGCCGAATAGAGGTGCCAGGTGCTTCCGTCCTGGCGATCCGACGCGAAGAAGATCGTCAACTCGTCGGCAGTCAGCGTGCCGTGGGTATCGTTCGCGGCGGCATCGTGCACCCCGGCCACCTGCACGGGAATCCCGAACGGTTGACTGACGTCGCAGGCAGGCGCGGGCGCGTCGAGCGCACCGGTCGTGTCCGCAGGTGCGTCCGTGGTGCCCGGCGGCGCATCCACCGGCGACTTTGACTTGACGCTGCCACAACCAACTCCGAGCACGACCACCGCATACGCAGGCCACTTCATGGCCGACAGCATACGTCAGGTGCATGTGGACCGGGGAACGGTCCGCCCCGCAGGCCGTACCTCGTTAACGCCGGCGGCGGCGCAGGCCAACCAGGCCGAGCAGCGCGAGCGCTCCGATGCCGGTCGGATTGCCCGTCGAGCAGCCACTGCTGATCTCGCCGTTGCCCGGATTGTTGCTTCCGCCCTCGTCCATGCCGGCGTCGGGCATCGACCCCGTGCCCGCATCCGGCGCGTTCGCGACGAGCGTGATGTCGGCGCACTGATAATAGATATCGTTGCTCGCGGCGTCCGTGGTGTACGGCGGCTTGTCCGTCATCATCTGGATCAGCTGAAGCGTGCAGTTCGTGCATTCGATGTTCGGTAGCGTGACGTCGAACGTGTACGGCCGCGGCGCATCAGGCAGGGGAGCGCCCTGGATATCCATGATCAGATCCGCGACCACATTCTCCAGGCCCATGGTGCTGTCGTTCGCGGTCAGCGGCACGATGAAGTCTTGCCCGTCCGTGTCGAAGCTGATCCGATAGTGACCGGGATGATCGATCGTCTCGTCCCACTTCACCGTGATCGTGGATCCCGCCATCAGCGTCGTGACGTTTGCGCCGCGCGTACTACCGGCGGCGCCGCATGGCCCGGCCTTCAGCGAGGTGGTTCGCGGCGGCGGATAGGTGAGCGCCACGTGAGCGAGCGCGATCGACGGGGTGAGTAAGCCAGCTGCAACAAGGAGTGCGGAGCGCATGTCGCTGATGCTCGCACAGCCGGTTGCCTCAACTGTGCAGGAATTACACACTGCCAGCCGGTGTCATTGCCCCGACCAGGTTCCGGCATATTCGGCTGTACTCCCAGCAGGTTGCAGAGATGACAGCAGCTACGGAACGATCTTGATCGTCTCGAAGACGCTGCGGATCTCGGGGAGCTTGCCGGCGGAGTCCTTGGGCAGCAGTGCGATCGCCATGATCACGCCGCCCTCGTACGGCACGAACAGCCGCGCGTGAAGATTGCGGCCGTCGTCCTCACTCATCCACACCCGCCCGTCCGGCAGGTCTTCGCGTTTGGCGCCGGCGGCGTCGCCATACTGCAGCTCGATCGCGGTGGCCATTTGCTCCTTGGCGTCGCCCCGCAGCGACGTCAGCGCCGCGACCGTGACTCGCCGGACCTGGACGCCGCTGATCGTGAAGGTCGGCTTCTCGCGATCCGACGTGTCGGCGGTCCACGTCGATGGGGTCTCGATCTGGATCTTGACCGTCTCGGAGCCGAGGCCCGCGATCGTGTAAGTCTCCTTCTGCTTCTTCGAGCTACATGCGATCGCGCTCGCGATCCCCACGACAATCATCCAGTGCCTCACGCGGCGCACTCTACCGGAGTTGACCGGTTCGGGGGGGGCTCGTGACCAACGAGGGTGACGGTGCCGGCGGCACGAGACGGAGAACGCCCAGCACGATCCGGCAGACTTCGACCGGAGTTCCCGCGCCAGGCTCGTCGGGTGTCATCGCTGCACCATGAGACATCTCGCCGCCGTCCTGCTCGTCGCGTTCGCCGCCTGCAGCCAGCGCGTCTACGCCCCTCCGAGCCAGCTGTTCGCGGTCACGCCGATCACCGCGTTGCCGCAGAACCGGCAGGCACTCGAGCTCGAGGCCTCGCACCACGCGCAGATCTTCGATCCGGCGATCGAGGCGGGCGCGGCGCGGCTGCGCTTCGGGATCGGCAACGACACCGAGGCCTCCCTCGAGGGCTCGACGGCGGTGGTGCGAGACGATGGGCCGTCGCCGGAGCCGCGCACGTTCTACACGGGACGCGCCGGACTGCGCAGCAACCCCGGGCATGGCGCCTTCACGATGTTTGCGGGCGCGGGCGGTGGGTTCGGTGCGGCGGGCGGCACGTTCATCTCGGCGGACGCGGGGTTCGCGGTCGGTCACGTCAACTGCGTGCTCGTGCCGCAGGCGCAGGCATCGGCATACGTGTCGGAGCCACTCGACGCCAGGCCGATCGACGTCACGACCGATCCGGACGCGCCCACGTTCGACACGCCGCACACGACGATCGGCGCCGTGGTGCGCGCGGGTTTGCGGCTGTCGCTGTCGCCGTCGGCGTGCCGGCGTGGCGAGCAGTCGCCGTGGCTGTACGCGGGGCTCGGCGTGACGCGGATGATGGATGCGGACTCGGACGCGGCGATCCCGGGCATCGGCATCGGGCTCGAGATCCCGCTGTCGAACTGAGCGATCGGCGCGCGCGCGCTCAGTCGCAGCTGCCCCAGAGGGCGGCGAGCGCGGCCTGATCCGCGGTGGTCGGCGGCGTGGTGAGGTTGCCGGGATTCATCAGCGAGATGCGCTCGGAGGCGGGCACGTGGAAGAGGCCGAAGGCATGACCGAGCTCGTGAGCGATCACGATCGAGAGCGTGGTCTGGTTCGTGATGTCCTGGTTGATGTAGATGACGCCTTGGTGGTCATCGTAGACGCCGTGAAACGGCGCGGCGGCGGCCTCGAAGCGCACCTCGAGGGTGAGGCCCGCCCGGAGGCCGAGCGCGGGTGCACCGCGGTCGCGCCACAGCGCTTCGGCACCCTGCATGCCGTCGAGCTGCGTCGCGGATGCGGCACCGGCGGTGATCAGCGCGAGGGGAGCGCACGCGTCGTGCGTGAGATCGATCGTGGTGTCACCGTTCGTGCCGCACGCGGCGGATGCGGACACGGCGAGCGCAAGGAATGCGAGTACCCGAAATCGCAAGACGCCGACGGTATCAACCGCCGGCGCCTGCTCAAACGAAAATCAGCTCATCAGAACTCGTAGCCGACGCTGGCATTGACGCCCCAGCGGTGCATCGAGCCGAAATCGTCGACCCGTCCCGCATCATCGAGAATCTCGGGGACGAGATCCTCGTTCCACGCGGGCCGGAACTCGCCGCGCGCATCGACGATCAGGCCGCGGTACTTGCCGGCAATGCCGACACCCAGCGGCACCTCGAGCACGTCATCGCTATCCGAGATGTCGGACAGGTTGTTCGACGTGTTCGTGAGGTCGTAGCGGCGCCACGCGACACCCGCATAGATGAACGGCTGGATCGGCAGATCGACGGTCGTGTTGAGGCGCAGCGCACCCTGGGCGCCGTTACCGACGAGGATCGCGTCACTGTCGAGGCCGAGCGCATCGATGCCCTGCGCCGAGCCGATGTACGACGCCTCGAACGCGAGCGGTGACCGCGTGCCGAACGTCAGGCGCACGTCCCAGTCACCACCGGGGTCGGTCGTGCCGCGCAGGCTCTCGCTGGTGAATCCACTCGCACCACCGCCGGCGCTGATCGCGACGCCGTAGCGCTGCATCATGCTCTCCTTGCGGTACGAGTCGTCGTAGTCGTTGGCGATCACCACGGTCGTGTCGGTCGGCGGCGGCGGCACGTACACGTTCGTGTTCGTGTTCGGCGGCGGCGACGGCGGCGGTGTCATGTTCGGGTTCGGCGCCGGCGCGTTCACGTCCACGTCGACATCGGCATCGGGCGGTGGCGGCATGTTCACGTCGACGTCTGTGTCCGTCTCGATCGGTTCGTTGCTCGGCGCCGTGGTATCGGGCGCCATCGTGTCATCCTGATTCGCAGGCGTCTCCTCCGGTTGCTGAGGTTGCTCGGGCGATTGCGCGAGCGCAGTCCCGCCGAGCGCGAATCCGAGCGCGATGCTCGCGAGCCACGTCGTCTTCAGGCTAGTCATGGAAATCCTCCTGCCCTGGGCGGAGCACCGGCCGTGCCATCGAGATCGCGGCGACGCGCTAGGCGCTAAGGCGCGTCGAGGCAGGCTCGCCGGGGAGCTCGTGCTCCGACGAGGAGCACGCTGCGACCGGGGCGCGCATTCCGCGCCGACGTACGAGCGCACCCGCGAGCGCGAGAATGGCGGCGATCGCTCCGGTGACGAGCATTACGACCGCGAACATGCGCGGCGAGCTGCCGCCGATGCGCGTCGTCTCGTAACCGGAGATCACACCCGCAGTGACACTGAAGAAGCCGATCGCCGCCGACGCGGTGCCCGCGATCTGCGGGACCGGATCGAGCGCCATCGCCATCGCGCTCGGGCTCGTGATGCCGATGCCGAAGAAGAACACGACGAGCGGCGCGATCAGACCGGCGATACCGAAGTCGCCGTGCGTCCCGGCGACGACGAGCACACCGCCGGCGAGCAGCGTCGCGCTACCGATCACGAGCATCACGCCGGGCGAGCGGCCCGCGCGCAGCATGCGGCCACCCGCGAGCGAGCCGAGCATGAGCGCGAACGCGGTCATCCCGAAGTAGAAGCCGTAGTCGGCCGCATCGATGTGGTAGCCCTCGATCAGCACGAACGGTGAGTCGGCGATGTAGCCGAACTGGCCCGCGAACGTCGCGCAGCTGATCAGCATCGGAAGCCGCGTGCCGCGCGTGCGGAAGAACGTCGCGTAGCCGCGCACGAGGCCGGGCAGGGACGGGGACAGGCGGCGCTCTGCGGGCAGGGTCTCGGCGAGCGTGCCGTGGGCGAGCACGAACAGCAGCACGCCGCAGCCGGCCAGCGTGGCGAAGATCGCGCGCCAGCCGAGCATCTCGAGCAGTACGCCACCGATGACGGGCGCGATCATCGGGGCGACCGCGAGCGCGGCGAGCATCGTCGAGAGCAGGCGCGCCGCCTGCGCGGCCGGCTGGGTGTCACGCACCATCGCGCGCGCGACAACAGGCGCGGCCGCCGCGCCGATGCCCTGCACGGCACGCAACGCGATCAGGATCTCGATCGAAGGGCTCAGCGCGCAGGCGACGCCGCTCGCTGCGAACAGCGCGAGACCGCCGAGCATCACCCGGCGCCGGCCGAACGCGTCGGAGAGATAGCCCGTGAGCAGCTGTGCGCACGCGAAGCCGATCAGGAACACCGAGAGGGTGAGCTGGGCGGTCGCCGACGACACGCCGAACGTGGTCGCCAGGGTCGGCTGCGCCGGCAGGCTCATGTCGATCGACAGCGCGGTGACCGCGGTCATCGCCGCCAGCGTCGCGATCCAGCGCGCCGACCCGATACGCGCGGCGCGGAGGAGGGGCATCGCGCAGCAGGATGTCGCAGCGGCGACTCGCTGGCGAGCGTGCCCGGAGCCACACAGTGTTGCTGGAGCGGGTTCGGTGCTTCACACCCGTCAGGCGCCGTTCACACCAGGCCGAGCGCATCCGGGTACTTGGCGGCGGCGTGGCACTTGCTGAGAAGGGCTCGCATGCGTCTCGTTGCTCTTGCACCCCTCGCGCTCGCCGGCTGTTCGCTGTTCATGCACTCGATCGAGAAACCCACCGCGGAGGTGCGCGGGGTGTCGGTATCGAACGCGAGCTTCACCGGCGTGTCCGGAGAGCTCGCGCTCGACGTCACGAATCCGAATGGCTTTGGCGTGCCGCTGTCAGGCATCGACTGGCAACTCTCGATCGGCGGCGCGCGCGCGGTGACCGGGACGGTGCAGCTGAGCCAGACGATTCCCGCACGTGGCCTCGCGCCGGTGACGACGACCCTGTCGATCGCGGCGACCGACGCGATCGCGGTCGGCGGTGCGCTCGCGGCGGGGGCGCGCAACTACCAGATCGACGTCGAGCTGCACTTCTCGACGTCGGTGGGCCAGCTCGACGTGGCCGTCCAGCACGCGGGCCAGCTCGGCGACGCGATCTCGCTACGATAGCGTCGCGCCCCGATCGGGCGAGCCGTTGCGGTATGCTGATCTAGTGTGGCGTCTCGTGTGGCTGCAGGTGGTCGCGCTCGCCCTCGGCGCATGCTACGCGCCCGAGCCCGCAGCCGGCGCGCCGTGTGGACCGGGCGAGACCTGTCCGACCGGGCTGACCTGCATCGCCGGCGTGTGCACGACGGGGAGCGATGGCAGTACCGATGCCGGCGGTGGTGCCGTCTGCGGGCAGGTCGACGACGGCACGGCGTGCGGTGATCCGGCGGCATCGGACTGCGACGTCGCCGACACCTGTGCCCAGGGCGCGTGCGTCTCGAACGTCGCGACGGACGGTAGCGCTTGCTACGACTGCGCCGCCGGTCCAGCGGCGTGTGCGAGCTGCGTGCAGGGCGCGTGCACCGATTCGGCGTGCCAGCCCGACGGCGCGCCGGTTCCCGCCACGCTGACGTCGCCGTTCGTGAGCAACAACGGCGACGAGGGCAACATGTTCGACGTCGTCGCGGCCAAGCCGCTGACGATCACCCAGTTCGAGACGCACAGCAGCACGGCCGGCGCGACCGAGTACGAGATCTGGACGAAGCCAGGGACCTACGTTGGCTTCGAGGGCTCGGCGTCGGCATGGACGCTCGTCGGCTCGGCGTCGTTCATGACGACGGGGCAGGCCGGCTACACGCCGATCCCGATCAGCGTCGAGGTCACGATCGCCGCCGGCCAGCGCCAGGCGTTCTACCTGACGCACAAGCAGCTCAATAACCGCTACCACGACGGTACGCAGGTGGGCTCGGTGCTGGTGTCGACACCCGCGCTCATGCTCTACGAGGGCGCGGGCATCAACTACGGGACCACCGGATTCGCCGGCAAGAACGAGCCACGCGACTGGGAGGGACGGATTCACTTTTTTACGGGCGGCGGCACGACACTCGCGACGCGGATGGCGGGCACGACGTTTGGCGACGGCATCATGTTCGACGCCACGCCGGCGCACGATCTCGAGCTCGCGGCACTCGGTGTCCAGCTCGCCGCGGGCACCCACCAGGGATCCGTGTACTTCCGGCGCGGCGGTCATGCCGGTGCGGAGACCGACGCAGCGGCGTGGCAGCCGCTGGTGACCGCGATGGCGATCGACTCGGCGGGGCCAGGCGTGCCGACGTGGCTCCCGCTGCCATCGGGCGTGTACCTCGGTGCCGGCGTGCCGACCGGGTTCTATGTCGTGACCACCGACGACGCGATCGGCAGCGAGCCGGTGACCGGCGGTGCCACGGCGGCCCAGAACGCCGACCTCGCGATCAGTCAGGGTGCCGTGATCACGGGCATGTTCGGCGCGGTGGCCGGTGCGGCGACCCCGAACGTCGAGCTCGGCTACGGCAGCTGCAACTGACGCGTACGATTTCGTGCGACCGGCCGGCGCCCGCTGGCTCTAGCCAGCATGAAGACCTTTCTTGCCATCGCCGCCGCCGTCACCAGCCTCACGCTCGCGCACGCCGCCTGGGCCGGCTGCCGTATCCACAACGACACGAAGTGGAGCTTCAAGATCGAGAGCGGCAACACGTCGAACCAGAGCGTCGGCGCGCACACGACCACCTCGATCGCCTCCGGCAAGATCAAGGGCATCGACGCCAAGGCCGGCAAGACCATCTCGGGGTCGTGCAAGGACGGCGACTCGCTCGAGGTCAAGGACGATCACGGCATCCCCGTGCTCAGCCTGAAGTAAGCGGGCACCACTGCGGCTACGATGCGGGCATGCATCGTCGCGCGCTGGTTCCCGTCCTCGTGATCATGCTCGCCGCCTGCGGCAGCGACACGGAGCCTTCGCAGGCCGACGCCGCGATCGACGGCTCGGCCGCGGTCGACGCGTCCGCCGACACGCCGCCGGGTGCGTTCACGCTGACCAGCACCGTGCTGAGCGAGGGCGCGGCATTCCCGACGGCGAGCACGTGCGACGGCGCGAACACGTCGCCCGAGCTCGCGTGGACGAGCCCGCCGGCGAGTGCGCAGAGCTTCGCGGTCGTGCTCACCGACAAGACCAACGACCTGGTTCACTGGGTGATCTTCGACGTCCCGGCGTCGGCCATGGGGCTGCCCGCGGCGATCATGAAGGTGTACTCGCCGACGGACGTGCCCGGCGCGCACCAGACGACGAGCTTTCAGCCCAGCGTGACCGGTTACCTCGGCCCGTGTCCGCCGCAGAACCAAGGTGCGCACACGTACGAGATCGCCGCCTACGCGCTCGATGTCGCGACGCTGCCCGGCGCATCCTCGACGACGACGCGTCAGGAGGCGGTACCGCTGATCATGCAACACGCGCTCGGCAGCGCGCGGCTCACCGGGAGCTTCGAGCGATAGCACTTCGGGCCGACTCGGCGGTATGCTCGTCCTTGCCGGGTCGGGTGGACGCGGCCGTGATGTCAATGCCGCCGTCCAGATCGCTCGTGCGCGCGCCGTTCGTCGTCTATGTCGATGACGATGCGGACCGGCGTACGCGGTTCGAGCACGCGTTCGCGGAGGACCTCCAGGTGCTCGCGACCGCAGATGCTGCGACCACGCTCGCCCTCCTCGCGAGCCGCGAGCCGACGGCCGTACTCGTCGAAACGTCCGATGCGGAGACGAGCGCGCACCTGCTGCGTACGCTGGCGGAACGGCATCCCTGGACGGTCCGCATCATCGTCGGCGAGTACGCCGCGGCCGAGCGTAGCCTGCGGATGCTCGACGAGGGCCTCGCCGCGCGGCACGTGGTCCGGCCGTGGCAGCGCGCCGCGGTCCTCGACGTCGTCCGCTGGGCTCACGAGGGCAGACCAGGCGCCCGCGATGCCGCGAGCCTCCATCGACGCCTCGCCGAGGCCGAGCGAATCATGATGACGGCGCGCACGCTCGTCCACGATCTCAAGTCGCCGCTGATGGCGGTGCTCGCGAACGCCGATCACCTCGGCGTGCTGGCGGAAGACGCGTCCGAGCTGCGCGAGGTGCTGCGACAGCTCCCACTCACCGACGACCAGCGGCGCGTGCTCGCTGGCATCTTCGAGCAGCTCCAGCCCATCTCGGAGGACCTGGTCGGCGCGACCCAGGAGCTCGACGGGCTCATCGAGTGCCTGCGCCCCCTCGCCGCTGTATGGCGTGCGGACCACCGGCCGGCACCGCTCGCCGCGGCGGCCGGGGCCTCCCCGACGAGCGCGCCACAGGTCGGACGATCACGTACCTGAGATCGGGCTGGTGCCACGTCTCACCGTGATATGCGGCGAAACGCGGCACCACGAGGCCGATCACTTGCGTTATGGTCATGGGCGCGATGAAGCGGATCCTGCTGATGGACGACAGCGAGCTATTCCTCGACGTCACCAGCACGGCATTGCGGGCGGCGGGTTACGAGGTCACCAGCGCGAACGACCTCGCGCAGCTCGCCGAGGCGCGCAAGCACGAGCCACCGGACCTCGTCCTCATGGACGTTCAGATGCCAGAGGCATTCGGCGATGACGTCGCGCTGACCCTCCGCCACGCCTACGGAATCGCGGCGCCGATCTACCTGCTGTCGAGCCTCGCGGAGGCCGACCTCGCCGACCGCGTCGAGTGGGCTCGGATCGACGGTTTCATCTCCAAGCAGCTGGGCGTCGAGGCCATCGTGAAACGGGTTTGCAGCATCGTCCCCATCGACCGTGACTGACCACGACGACCACACAGCCGACGAGCAGCGCGCGCATCACCGGATGCCCGTGCGCCTGATCGTAGACTACGAGGACGCGGACGACTTCATCGGCGATTACACCGAGAACCTGTCCGCCGGCGGCACGTTCGTGCATACGTCGCGGGTGCTCGAGCGCGACACGACCATCCTGCTCGTGCTGTCGTTTCCGGGCCTCCTGCAGCCGATCACGCTCGAAGGCATCGTGCGCTGGTCGCGTGGAGGCCGCCAGCCGGGCGTCGGCATCGAGTTCGTGCCGGGCCGCGACTACACGAAGCTCGAGGCGCTCGTCGAGCTGATCCAGGCCGGCGACCCGCGAGCGGTCGCGCGCGTGATCAAGGTACTCGTGGCGGAGGACAATCCCCACATCTCGGAGCTGCTCTGTTCAGGACTCGGTGCGTCCGCGAAGCAGGCTTTCGGCGGGGCGCTGCTGTTCTACTTCGCGACTGCCGAGAACGGCGCGTCCGCCGTCGAGCTGCTGCGAACCGCGACGTTCGATGTCGCGATCATCGACCTTTACCTGCCCGTCCTCGACGGTGTGAAGGTCATCGATCGGGCGCGTGGCGGCCTCGGCCTGGTCGACCTACCGATCATCGCGATCTCTGCCGGCGACGACACGGCGCGCCGTTCGGCGCTGGCAGCGGGTGCCAACAAGTTCCTCGCGAAACCGATGCGGTTACGCGAGGTGCTCGAGACGGTGCGGCAACTCGTGGCGTTAGACGCCTGACCAACACGCGCGGGAGTGATGCAGCGACATGTTACGGTGGAGCGTCGATGACCCAACGTAAGATCCTGTTGATCGATGATAGCGAGGTCGCGCTGCACTTCGCATCACGTGTGCTCGGGAGGGCGGGCTTCGACGTCCGCACCACGGTCGACGTGCACGATCTCAACAACGTGCTCGGCGGCTGGCGTCCCGACGTCATCCTGACCGATGTCGACATGCCGGGCGTCACCGGCCCCGAGCTGTGCCGGATCCTGAAGTCGAGCTACGAGACCGCGCACGTGCCGGTCGTGCTGTTCTCGGCGGTGCCGTCGCAGGAGCTCGAGACGATGGCTCGTGACTGCGAGGCGGATGGTTTCCTGTCGAAGGCGAACGGGCTGGAGCGCCTCCCGGAGGAGCTCGAGCTGCTGTTCGAGACGGCGCTGTTCTAGCGCCGCCCCGAACCAGCGACGCGGGGCTCAGTGCCCGCAGCTGTGGCCGGGGAGGATCTCGGCGCGGATGTACGTGAACGGCACACCATCGCACTCCGGGCCCGAGTCCTCGCTGATCACGACGAGGTAGTTCTTGCCATCCTTGGTCTGCTGGATGACCGACTCGGGGCGGCAGAGCTGGTCCATGCCCGGCAGGTCGAGCTTGCGCTCGCGGCCATTCGGGAACACCTGCCACAGCGTGTACTCGGTCGCCTTCTCGACGGGGCCCGCGCTGATCACGTAGCTGTGCATCGCGGGAATCCACTCGAAGCCTCGGACGCCGAGGCCGCCCAGGTCGACGGTCGTGAAGCTGTACCGCGGGTGCGTGCTGAACGGGTGGACGACCTTCGCGAGGATCGCGTTGCCCGAGTGCAGGTCGGTCGGGAAGTCACCGCCGAACAGCGGCGAGCGCAGGCCGAGCACGATCGCGTCCTGGCCCGTGTGGGTGCGCGAGATGCCCTCGACATTGAGACCGCCCGCCTTCGCGGCAAGGTCCTTCCACGAGTCGTACCACTCGTCGCCGAAATCGCGCCGCAGCGCATCCTTCAGGCTGTCGACCAGATCGACGCTATCCTCGTCGACCATCGCGCCATCCTGGAGCCGGAACCGGGTCAGCCGCCGCTGGGCGGCGCTGGCGCTGCTGAGGCTCGTGGCCGCGTAGAAGTAGCCACGCGAGTACGTGGCAGCCTCGAAGTCCGAGTGCGCATCCGTGAACGGGATCTGGAACCCGTCGTCATCGGGGATGTCCGTCGACACGCGCGCGAAGTTGAACCCGAAGTCCGGGAAAGCCTTGTCGCCACCATCGTCGACGAAGATGATGTTCTCGCCATCCGTCGCGGCGCCGCTGAGATCGTTACGAGCGACGTCCTGCGTGTGATACAGCGAGTTCTTGCCGGTCGTGATCTCTCCGAAGCAGACCGCCGGGTGCGCACTGGCTTCGCCCTGCGCCCACGCGGTGGCGAGTAGCAGAGCGCCGACGGAAACCGGATGCGTGAACCTCATGAACTTCCTTTCTCTATGACTCGGTAGTGATTGTTTCTCTCTCGTAGACACCACAAGAGTTTCACTCACCACTATCTCACCGAGCACCGAGTCAAAGGAAGACAAAAAACAATGAAAATCAATACCTACATATACTGGACATGTACGGATCGTGCCGGCGTGTGAGGCCGGGGTCCGTGATCTCAGAACGTGTAGGACAGGCTGCCGTACACGGTCCGCGCCTCGGTCTTCGGGATCGTCGGCACCGAGTCGTCATCGCGCGCGATCTCGGGCAGCTCGACGTTCGTGCCGAGGATGTTGTGCAGGCTCAGCGCGACCTCGAGCTTCTCCGAGGCGAGCGGGTGATAGATGAGCCGCGCGTTGAGCAGCGTGTACGCGGGCGCGTCCTCCCAGCTGGTGAGGTACTTCGCGGAGCCGCTCACGGCGATCTGGTCGATGAGCCTCGCGAGGAAGCCGAACGTGACCTGATGGTCGTAGCTGAACTTGAAGTCCTCGACGCCAGCTCCCGCATCCTGCTTCGCGCGGAAGATCCACGAGTGACCTGCGAAGCCCTCGAGGTGCTTCGCGATCTGGAACTTGCCCCAGGTCTCGACGCCGTCGAAGGTCACGTCGCCGACGTTCTGGTTCTGGCTGCGCGTATCGGGGGCGGGCAGACGGACGCGCGTGATCTTGTCGTCGATCACCTGGTGGAACAGGTCGACGTTGAGGTTGAAGTACTTCCCCTTGTACGTCCCGGCGAGATCGAAGGACGTGCTCTTCTCCGGCTTCAGATCGGGGTTACCGAGCACCTTCGGCGATTTGACTTCCTTCTCGAAGTACGTCGGTGCGCGGAACGACTGGCCGAAGATCGCCTTCACGACGAACGACTTGTGCGGCTTGTAGACCGCCGCGAGGCGCGGCGAGATGTTCTGCAGCGTCACCGATCCGTCTACGGCGTCGTAGTTCGACACGTAGTAGCGGGCACCGTAGAACACGCTCAGTGGCTTCTTGATCTTGAACTCGCCGTTCGCGTAGAGCGCCGCCGTGTACGTCGGGTTGTTATCCTTGCCGATGTCGTACATGCCGATATCGCCCTGATAGCGGCGTGCCTTCTGGTACTCGAGCTGCGTGCCGACGGTGACCGAGGCCCACGGCTTCGGCGTCAGGTTGACGTCCGCCTCGGCCTGTAGCTGCCTCGACGTGTACGTCCACACGCCGTTCGTGATGTCCTTGTCGAGCCGGTAGTTGAAGTACGACAGCCGGGTGGAGAGCTGGGCGAGCTTGTTGAGCCTTCCCGCGTAACCGCCGGTGACGAGCCAGCCATCCGTGACGTTGAGCTCCGGCTTCTTCAGCACCTTGCCGTCCGGATCGGTGACCGTCGGAAAGCCGCGGGTCTTGACGCTTGGTGCGTCGCGCTCCCATTGCTGGACGCGACCGAAGAAGCCCTTGTAGCCGAGGGTGGCGATCACCGCGTGGGACTCGAGGCTCTTCTTGAGCCCGAGCTGCGCACCGGACTCGTCCTGATAGACGAGAGGCTCGCCGGTCGTCGACGTGCTGTCGACGAACACGCTCGCGGTGACGTCGTCGTACTTCTTGTAGAACGCGGATTCGCTGTGCATCGAGTTGAAGCGACCGAGGCGTACCAGGAAGCTGGTCGTGTCCTTGTCCTTGGTACGGATATCGATCACGGCGGCGATCGCGTTGGAGCCGTAGAGCACCGAGTTCGACCCCTTCACGATCTCGATCTGCTTGATCGAGGACAGCGGGATCGCGCTGAAATCGAAGCTGCCGTCGTAGGGCCGGTAGATCGGCACGCCGTCGAGGAGCAGCAACGTATTGGTCTGGTAGTTGACGAGCGTATTGCCGCGGATCGTCGTCGTCGTGAACGTGTTGCCCTCGCCGTTGATGGACGAGAGGCCGACCGCATACTCGAGCACTTCCTCGAGCGTGTTGAAGCCCAGCCACGAGATCTCGCGCGCCGTGATCACCTGGACGATCGCGGGAGCCTCGCTCTCGAGCTCCGGCCTCTTGCTCGGCGCGACGACCTCGACGTTCAGCAGATCCTCGAGAGTCATCTGCGAGAGCGCGTCGATCGACTGCGGCTCATCCGCTGGCGGCTCGACGGCCGCACCTTCGGGCGGAGCCGAGTCCTCGACGGGGGGCGTGGCGGGTGCAGGCTCGGGCAGCGGCGGCGGCACGGCATCCGGCGAGGCCGTCGCAGGTCCGTCGGCCGGCGGTACCGGCGCGCCAGCGGGCGGCGTGCCGGTCGCGGGCGGCGTGCCGGCGGGTGCCGCCGAGCCACTCGCGGGTGGCGTGGCAGGCGCCGGCGTGCCTGCCGTCGGTGCGGATGGTGTGACCCCGGCGTCGGCCGGCGGAGCGCCCTGCGCCCCGGCCGCTGCGGGCCAGAACGCAGAGAGAGCCAGAATCGAGGACAAGGCAGGTAGGGTGTTCGAACGAAAACGCGACCGACCTGACGCCATCTTGTCTCCCAGTATACGAAAGCAGATCTTGTGGAATAAGACTCCCCACCTCATGTGCGCGAATACGCGACAGAGGTCCCCCAAGAATCCCCGCTAGAAACGGTAGCAGCGCGCTGGCGCCGGAAGCAAGCCGCCGTACCGATTTTTCGTGCAGCCCGCAACAGAGTGTAGCGGCTAACGAAGGCGGATCGGCAGACCGGACCCGGCGATGGGCTTGATCGCCGCGAGGCGCGCCTTGCACGCGTCGGCGATCGTGCGCGCGAAAGCATCCATGCTCGGGTCCCACGGTGAGAGACCCGACGCGCCGCCTCCTTCGATGATCGCGAGTGCGTGCCTGTACGCCTCGACGGCACCTTCGGGCTCGGCGACGCGTTCGAGGCAGCGCGCGAGTGTGTACGGCGCGAGCCAGGCCTCGTCGTGGGTAAGGAAACGGGCGCAGCGCAGGACGGGCACCGCCTCGCCAAACCTCGCGCCGCGCTTGAGCGCCAGCCCCTTCGCGAGATGAGCGGCGGAGAACAGCCGATCGCCTTCGATCGCGGCATCGCAGAGCGCGATCGCATCATCGAGGGCGCCCTCGGCGAGGCGATTGCAGGCGCGGCCGACGAGCTCGTGGACCTGGGTCGTCGGCGCGCGCACGACGCCCATGCCAGGCACGGTGCGCGCGCGGTGCTGCCTCGACGACGCGCGTGCCGGCGCCGCGGGCGCGACGGGGTGACTCCGCAACAGCACGACTTCCTGGCCGACGTCGATCCGGCTGGCCTGGGCGCTCCAGGCCAGCGGCTGCTCGACGGGCGACAGCAGCAGGAACGTGGTCGCCGCGTTCAAGCTGCGGATGATCGAGATCGCGTGATCGCGCTCGAAGTACAGCAAGACGTTGCGGCAGATCACCGCGTCCCAGCTCGCCGGAGATGCCGGCACCGGCATGGCCAGATTGTGCTGCTGGAACGTGATGCAGTCGCGCACGCGCGCGGCGACGCGCATCTCGTCGCCCGCGAGCTGCACGAAGTAGCGGTTCTTCCATGCCGGCGGCACACGCGCGAGCTCGTGCGCGCGATAGCGCCCCTCGGTCGCGACGCGGAGCCCTT
>DAIRFU010000165.1:0-11542 GCA_036794935.1 Kofleriaceae bacterium
GTGATGGCATCGAGGCGCTCGCGATTGCCGAGCAGCACGCCGGCGCGATCGATCTGCTGCTGACCGACCTGGTGATGCCGGGCATGGATGGCCGGTCGCTCGGTGATCGGCTACTCGCGCGGAAGCCGCACACGAAGGTCGTCTACATGTCGGGGCACACCGAGCACCCGGCGCTGAAGAGCATCGCGCTGCGGCCGTGCGACCACTTCGTGCAGAAGCCGTTCACGGCGCGCGATCTCTCGCAGACCATGCGCCGCGCGCTCGAGGTCGACGACGATCAGCCGCGGTTCGGCAGTGCCGAGCCCGGCTGCGGTCCGTTCTCGTCGTTGACCATCCGGATATAGAGCTGCGCGCTCTTGTTCGCCGGATCGATCGCGAGCACCTCCTGCCACTCCGCGATCGCGGCCTCCCGGCGGCCGAGCGAGAACATCGTGACGCCGAGGTGGATGCGCGCCGGCACGAAGTCGGGGCGCAGCTTCTTGGCGTGCTCGAACTCGGCGACCGCCGCGTGGAACATGCCCATGTCGCGATACACGTTGCCGAGCCGGACGCGCAGGTCGGCGAAGTCGGGGCACAGATCGAGGGCCTTCGAGTACTCGCGTACCGCCTCGTCGAACATCGCGAGGCCGGCGTAGGCCGCGCCGAGATCGGCATGCATGTTGGCGAGCTTGCCGCGTGCGTACCGATCGAGTGCGTTGGGCTGGCCGACCGAGGCCGACACCGCACGCGTGTAGACCTCGCGCGCGCGGTCGTACTTGCCGCGGTCGTTGTACGTGACCGACAGGTTGAGCGCGGCCTCGGTGTAGCGCGGGTTGAGCCGCAGCGCGTTCTCGAACGCCTCCTCGGCGTCGGAGAAGCGGCCCTGTGCGTGATAGATGACGCCGAGCATGTTGTAGAGATCGGGGAAGCTCGGCCGGGCCGACGCAGCCTCGGCGAGAAACGGCTCCGCCCGCTCGTACTCGCCCGCGTTGTAGTGCTCGCGCCCGAGCGCGATCAGCTGATCGACCCGATCGGTTCCCATCAGCCACGAGGGTATCGCACCTGCTCCCGGAGTGGGGCGCCGGTGGCTACCGCTTCGGGGCGAGGCTCGCGAGTGCATCGCGTGCGTCGCCGGCGCGATCGCTGCGCGGATACTTCTTGACGAGCTCGTTCCAGGTCGTGCGGGCGCGGTCGGGCATGTCGACGGCGACGTACGCGCGCCCGAGCAACCACAGTGCCTCTTCGTCGTATCCGACCCCGCGGTACTGCTCGAGCAGACGGCGCAGGCGCAGTACCGTGCCCATCGGCTTGCCGCGGTCCCAGTAGTAGCGGGCGACGTACCACTCGTGATCGGCGAGGCGCTTGCCCACCTTCTTGACGATCTCGGCGGCGCGCTCGCGGTACGGCGAGTCCGGGTACTTGTCGAGGAAGCTTCGCAGCTCGGTCGCCGCGTCCTCGGTCGCCGACATGTCCTTCTCGAACGACGGCGGGAACAGCCAGAAATCGCCCGGCAGCTGCTTGTAGTACGCCTCGCCGATGCGGAACGACGCGTAGCCGTTCGCGACCATCTCGTGCGTCGGATGGAACTTGATGAACAGGCGGTAGCTGTCGATCGCCTCGAGGTACTGCTCGGCGCCGAACTCGGCATCGGCGAGGCGCAGCTCGGCGAGGACCGCGTACTTCGAGTACGGAAACCGGCTCTTGATGAAGCCGAAGTACTTCGACGCGGCGACCCAGTCCTTGCTGTCGAGCTCCTTGAGGCCCTTGTCGTAGTTCTTCTGCGCCGATACCGAATAGTCGACGGACCCGGATCCGGACTTCGCACCGCAGCCGGCGAGCAGAGCAATAACGACGACGAGCCTCGTGATCATGAGGAGTTGAACCTCTGTACTCTGACACCCCGCGCCAGACAAGGGTTGCTTGCTCTATAAGGAGGCATGCGGATTTGGCTTTGCCTGCTGTTTGCCTGCTCCGGGAGCGCCCACCAGATCGAGATCGGCGCGCCTCCCGCGCAGGTGACCGAGGGCGTGTTCGCGGGGCCGCTGTGCTCGGGCGACCGCTGCACGTGCGCGAACGGGCCGGCCGATGGCGGCGCGGGCGTGCCCACCGATGACAAGAAGCGGTTCGAGATCCGGCTCGACTCGCCGAACCAGCTGTGGATCCAGGTCGGCGACAACCGGATGTACAAGGACGCCGAGCGGCCGACCGCGTGCTTCTACGTCGATCTGCCGAGCGGTGACACCCAGGTCGAGATGCGGGCGAGCGAGCCGCACGGCGTCGCCGCGACGTGGGAGATCCGCGAGCTCGGCACGCAGACGAAGAGCTACTACGACACCTTCACGTTCTCGTGCGGCAACCCCGGCGCGTGCTCGTTCGAGGAGCTGCGCGAGAAGAAGGCCGAGTACGCCGACCCCAAGCGCGATCGCTGCGGATCGGTCAAGGTCAAGGGCCTGGCGTGGGACACCGGGCGCTCGCCCGACGAGCTGTACCCGAGCGAGCTGCTCGTGCGCGCCACGCTCGATATCTACAAGTTCGTGCCCGATCGCCCGCATGGCGCGGACTGCTCGAAGAAGCAGGCCGAGGAGCACGGCGAGGACAACCCGAAGTTCTGATGACGTTCGAGTACCCCGATAGCTACGACGTGATCGTCGTCGGTGCCGGCCACGCCGGCTGCGAGGCGTCGCTCGCCGCGGCGCGGATGGGCGCGCGCGTGCTCGTGCTCACCGGCAGCCTCGAGATGGTCGCGCAGATGTCGTGCAACCCGGCGATCGGCGGCGTCGCGAAGGGCCACCTCGTCAAGGAGCTCGACGCGCTCGGCGGCGAGATGGCGAGCGTCATCGACGAGACCGGCATCCAGTTTCGCCGGCTCAACGCGAGCAAGGGCCCGGCCGTCCGCTCGACGCGCGCCCAGGCCGACAAGCGGCGCTACCGCGACACGATGAAGTCGCGGCTCGAGCACCAGGAGCGGCTGTTCCTGCGCCAGGGCGAGGTCGCGAAGCTGCTCGTCGACGACGGGCCGCGCCGGGTCGTCGGGGTGACGACCACGATGGGCGTCACCTACCGGGCGCGCACCGTGATCCTGACCACCGGGACGTTCCTGCGCGGCGCGATCTTCGTCGGCGAGGCGCGCGCGCAGGGGGGCCGGGCCGGCGAGGCGCCCGCGATCGGGCTCTCGCACTCGCTCGCCGAGCTGGGCTTTCCGCTCGCGCGGCTCAAGACCGGCACGCCGTGCCGGCTCGATCGCAAGACGCTCGACGTCGCCGGCCTCGAGCTGCAGCCGGGCGACACGCCGGCGCCGATGTTCCGCTGGGCCGGCGCGCCGCAGCCGCCCCTGCCGCAGATCGCGTGCTGGATCACGTACACCAACGAGCACACGCACGCGATCATCCGAGACGGGCTGCCGCGCTCGCCGCTCTACCGCAAGGAGATCGCCGGCACCGGCCCGCGCTACTGCCCGAGCATCGAGGACAAGATCGTCCGGTTCGCGGACAAAGATCGCCACCAGATCTACCTCGAGCCCGAGGGCCTCGACACCGGTGAGGTCTACCCGAACGGCATCTCGACCTCGCTGCCGTTCGACATCCAGCTCGCGTTCATCCGCACGATCCCCGGCCTCGAGCGCGCCGAGATGACGCGCCCCGGCTACGCCGTCGAGTACGACTTCATCGATCCGCGCGAGGTGTGGCCGACGCTCGAGACCCGCCGCGTGCCCGGCCTCTACTTCGCGGGCCAGATCAACGGCACCACCGGCTACGAGGAGGCCGCGATCCAGGGCTTCCTCGCCGGCGCGAACGCCGCCATCGCGCTCGGCTTCGGCGGGCAGGGCGCCGCCACCGAGCCGCTGATCCTGCGCCGCGATCAGGCGTACATGGGCGTGCTCGTCGACGATCTGACGACGCGGGGCACCAAGGAGCCGTACCGCATGCTGACCTCGCGGGCCGAGTTCCGCCTGCTGCTGCGCGAGGACAACGCCGTCGATCGCCTGCTGCCGATCGGCCGCGCGCTCGGCCTCTGCGACGACGCACGCTGGCGCACGTACGAGCTGTGGCGGGGCGAGCTCGCGACGGCCCACGCGCGTGCCCGCGACGCGAGCGTGCTCGGCACCGAGGCCGTCAACGCCGCGCTGGCACGGTTCGGCTCATCGCCGATCAGCGGCCGCCGCGCGAGCCTCGCCGAGCTGCACAAGCGGCCCGAGCTCGACTGGCGCGCCGTCGAGCAGATCGCGGCCGCCGGGGGCATCGCGCCCTGGACCGGCGGCGACGCCGCGCTCGAGCGCATCGAGATCGAGCTCTTCTACGACGGCTACCTGCGCCGCCAGGAGGCGGAGGCTGGCAGGCTCGCGAAGGCCGACCACGTGCGCGTGCCCGACGGCATCGTCTATCGCGAGATCCCCGGCCTCTCGAACGAGGTCATCGAGAAGCTCGAGGCGATTCGCCCGCGCTCCGTCGGCCAGGCCTCGCGGATCAGCGGCGTCACACCCGCGGCCGTCGCGATCCTGATGACGCACATCGGTCTCGTCCACCGCCGCGGCGCCGCCCCGGCCGCGCGCGATGGATCACGCTGATCGCCGACACTCGGCCCCCGTGACCGCTGGCAGGACGTGCGCGCGCTGAGGTAGCGTTCGTCTATGAAGCTTGGGGCCTTCACGATCTCGCTCGGGGTGTGCGCGTCGACGACGGCCTTCGCGGGAGGGCTCATCCTGCCGGGTGCGGGCGCGGTGTCGACCTCGCGCGCGGGCACCGGCGTCGCCTCCGTCGAGGGTGGCGAGGCGATCTCGCTGAACCCCGCCGGCATGGCGAAGTCGAAGGGCACGACGATCACGATCGGCGCCGCGATCGTGACGTACGACATGTCGTTCCAGCGCAACGGCACGTACGACCCGTACGCAATGACTCCGCTGCCGTACCAGGGCGACCCTTACCCGACGATCGAGAACGATCCGTCACCGCCGCTCGGCGTGGGTTCGTACCAGCCGATCCCGGTGATCGCGGTGGTCAGCGATCTCGGCGGTGCGGTGCCGGGGCTGCACGTCGGCGCCGGGCTGTACGCGCCGAACGCGTACCCGTTCCGCAACATGAACAACGTCAACGGCAAGCCGTACTTCGTCGAGGGCGCGAACGGCGCGTACCAGTTCCCGGCGAGCTTCGACGCGCCGCCGCCGCCGAGCCGCTACGACATCGTCGAGCAGGAGGCGGCCATCATCCTGCCGAGCGTCGCCGCGTCGTACTCGATCCTGCCCGAGCTCGATGTGGGCGCGCGGCTGTCGATGGGCTGGTCCGAGGTCAAGTCGACGGTCGCCGTGTGGGGCGAGCCGGCGAACTACGCCGAGTACGTCAAGAAGGACGGCCTGTTCACCCTCGACGCGAAGGACAGCTTCGTGATGGCGTGGGCGCTCGGCGCGACGTATCGCGCGACGCCCGCGATCGAGCTGGGCGCGCAGTACACCGGACCGGTCAGCATGCTGGCGAAGGGCAACGCGGTGAACGCGCTCGGCCCCGAGGCCACTCTCGGCGGTCAGCCGATCGAGGTGCTGCCGAGCGGCTCCGTGCGCTGTGCGGCGGGCGGCACGCCGGACAAGCTCAAGGGCTGCGTCGAGCTCGCGCTGCCGATGACCGCGACGATCGGCGGCCGCTACAAGTTCCTCGGCGCGGATGGTCGGATGAACGGCGACCTCGAGCTCAACGTCGACTGGCAGAACTGGGGCGCCGAGCGCGCCGGCAACTATCGCGTGATCGTCGACGCGCAGGTGACGACGCCGTCGATGCCGGACAACGGCATCGATCTCAAGGAGAACATCGTCGGCCACGGCCTCGAGGATACGTTCGGCGTGCGGCTCGGCGGCAGCTGGAACTTCCCGGCGGGCGCGAACACGGTGATCGCGCGCGGCGGCGTCGGCTACGAGACGGGGGCCGCGAAGGACGGCTGGGAGCGTGCCGACTTCGACGGCGCGGCGCGCATGCTCGCGACCGTGGGCGGCTCGTTCAGGATGTCGCGCGTGCAGATCGACGCGGGATTTGGCTACATCCACCAGGGCACGCGCACCGACTCGCGCACGTGCAACCCGATCCTCGATGCGCCGCCCTACGAGGGCTGCGGTCCGAACGGCGAGCAGCAGGCACTGCCGGATCGCCGCGGACCGGACCCGATCAATCCGATCGTCAACCCGGACCAGCAGCTCGAGAATCCGGTGAACCAGGGGACGTTCAAGAGTCACTACCTGATGTTCATGCTGGGGATGTCCACCTGGTTCTGATGCGCAAGCGGCTGATGAAGCGCAGCCAGGGGCGCAAAAGGCGCTAAGGTCGGCGGGATGTCTCCCGACCCGCAGTTCGATCAGTTCCAGGGCACGCAGACGTACATCGCGTCGGAGGAGCTGCGCCACGCCGTCAACGTGGCGGTCGCGCTCGGCCGGCCGCTGCTCGTGCGCGGCGAGCCGGGTACCGGCAAGACGCTGCTCGCCGAGAACCTCGCGGCCTCGCTCGGGTTGCCGCTGATCCGCTGGCACGTCAAGTCGACCACGAAGGCCAAGGATGGCCTCTACGTCTACGACACCGTCGCGCGCCTCCACGATTCGCGCTTCGGTGGCGATGTCCGCGACATCGCGAAGTACATCAAGCTCGGCCCACTCGGCGAGGCACTCGCGTCGCCGACCCGCAGCGTCCTGTTGATCGACGAGATCGACAAGGCAGACATCGAGTTCCCGAACGACCTCTTGCTCGAGCTCGACGCGATGCGCTTCCGCATCGACGAGACCGGGCGCGAGGTGGTCGCGGCCGAGCGGCCGGTCGTCGTGATCACGTCGAACAACGAGAAGGAGCTGCCCGACGCGTTCTTGCGCCGCTGCGTGTTCCACTACATCAACTTCCCCGATCGCGAGCTGATGACGCAGATCGTGAAGGTCCACCACCCCGACATCACCGATCGCGTGCTCGACAACGCGCTCGAGATGTTCTTCTCGCTGCGCGCGACGCCGCGGCTGCGCAAGAAGCCATCGACGTCGGAGCTGATCGACTGGATCTGCGCGCTCAAGAAGTCGGGCGTCGACCTCGCGAAGGTCGGCCACGGCATCCCGTTCCTCGGCACGCTGCTCAAGAGCGAGAGCGACGTCGAGCTGGTCGCCAAGCGCGCGAAGGCCTGACCTTCTCACATGAAGTGAGCGGAGCGAACGGAGTGTGATGTGCTGATCGACTTCCTCTACGAGCTGCGGCGCCGCAAGATCCCGGTGTCGACGCACGAGTGGATGGCGCTGATGCAGGCGATGGCACTCGGTCTGCACGAGTCGTCGCTCGACGGCTTCTATCACCTGTGCCGCACGCTCTGCGTGAAGGACATCGCGTTCTTCGACGCGTACGACGAGGCGTTCCTCGCGTACTTCAAGGACGTCCACACCGACGCGCTCAGGCTCACCGAAGCGATGATCGACGAGCTGCGCGCGTGGCTCGCCGATCCGAAGCGGCTCGAGGGGCTCACCGACGAGCAGCGCCAGGCGCTGCAGGAGCTCGACCTCGAGAAGCTGCGCGAGCTGTTCGAGCAGCGGCTGAAGGAGCAGAAGGAGCGCCACGACGGCGGCAACCGCTGGATCGGGACCGGCGGCACGTCGCCGTTCGGGACGGGCGGCACGCACCCGACCGGCATGCGCGTCGGCGGCGGCGGGCAGCGCAGCGCGATGGCGGTCGCCGACCAGCGCATGTTCAAGGAGTACCGCCGCGACGTCGTGCTCGACGTCCGCCAGATCGACGTCGCGCTGCGTGGCCTGCGCAAGCTCGGGCGCGAGGGCGCCGACGAGGAGCTCGATCTCGACGACACGATCGACGAGACCTGCAAGAACGCCGGCGAGCTCGAGGTCGTGTTCCGGCCGCCGCGCCGCAACCGGGTCAAGGTGCTGCTGCTCATGGACGTCGGCGGCTCGATGGATCCTCACGCCGACCTGATGAGCCGGCTGTTCACGGCCGCGTCGCGCACGGGGCGGTTCGCGAAGTTCCGCAGCTACTACTTCCATAACTGCGTCTACAACTCGGTGTACGAGGACGCGCAGTTCCGCAGGGGCGTGCCGGTCGCCGATCTGCTCGCGCACAGCGATCGCGACGAGAAGCTCGTCATGGTCGGCGACGCGCTGATGCACCCGGCCGAGCTCCTCGATCCCGTGGCCCGGAGTGAATCCGGGCCACTCCATCTCGGGCCGGGCGGCTCGATGTACCTCTACACGCAGGCCCGCGCCTCGGGGATCGAGTGGCTGCGCCGGCTCGCGCATCACTTCCGCAGCGCGGCGTGGCTCAATCCCGAGCCCGAGCGGTTCTGGTCGGGGACGACGATCGAGGTGATCGCGAGCGTGCTGCCGATGTTCCCGCTCACGCTCGACGGGCTCGCCCACGCCGTGCGCTACCTGGTGCGCGGCGGCGAGAAGCCGCGCATCGGCGACCCGTCGAAGTGGCTCAAGGCGATGAGCTAGTTCCGGTAGATCGTCGCGCTCGCGAAGTAGTGCGCGGGCGCGCGGCACACCGCGGCGGCCGACGCCGACACGATCATCGAGAACCGGAAGCCGCCCTTGTCGCCGGCGACGCCTGCCTTGCGCGCGTCGCCGCGGGTCGACAGGTCGGTGTAGCCGGCCGCCGCGAGCCAGCCGGAGACCTGGCGCGCGACATCGTCGGCACTCGTGCCGTCGATGCACCACGTGCCGTGGACCTGCTGGTGATCGGAGGTCTGCTTGAGCGCGATGACCGGCGTACCCTCGATCGCGGGCACGAGGGGGCTCGCCTCTTCAACCGAGAGCGGCGGGCCTGCCGGCGCGGCCTCGTTCGCTTCAGCGGCCTTCCCGGCGGCGGGCGAGGGCGTGGTCGGCAAGCTCGGCGGCGGCGTCGAGCGAGACGCCGCACTCGGTGCGCGCGCCGCCGGTGCCGACGCGTTCTCCTGCTTGTCCTTGCACGCGCCGAGCGCCACCGGGGCGAGCAGGGCGAGCAGCGCCAGCATCGTGAGCCGACAATCCTTCACGCCTCGACGTAACACGCAAACCCTGCACGCGCTCGTCGGCTCGCGCCCGCGAGCCGCGCCCCGCCGCGGATCACTTTGCCCAGGTCGGCTCGGGCTCGTCCGCGCTCGCGGTCGGGGTCGCCGTGCTGGCCGGCGAGCGGCTCGCCGAGGGTGTGCTGCCCGCGCCGGTCGCCGGCGTCGCGGCCGGCGGCTTGGTCTCGGCGCCCGCACCGGCGGGGGGCGTGGTCGTGCCGGTACCGCCTCCGGCGGGCGTGGTCGCCGACCCGGTGCCGCCGCCCGAGGGCGTGGTCGCCGAGCCGGAGCCGCTGCCGGACGGCGTGGTCGCCGAGCCGCTGCCGGTGTGCGTCGCCGAGCCGCTGCCGGTGCCGGCGTCGGGCCGCGCCTGGAGCGTGAGCTTCGCGGTCAGCGAGGCGGTCATCTTCGAGTCGCTCTCCTGGAACTTCCTCGCGTCGAGCACGCGATCGACGGGGCGGTAGCCCGGCCGGCGCAACGAGATGCGGACGCGCGAGCGCGCGGCCTGCGCCGCCGTCAGCCGGACCTCCGCGGGCGAGATCTCCAGGCTGTCGACGTTGTCGACGTAGATCGCTGCACCCGGCGGGTTGGTCGTCACCATCAGGATGCGCGGCTTGGGCGCGAGCTTGGCCGTCGCCTTGTCCTGGCCGCCCTTGATCTCGAGCTTGGTCGGGGCGTAGCCGGGTGCGCTGACCTTGGCGGTGTACGCCTTGTCCTTCTCGAGCTTGGCGGTGAACGGTGCCGCGCCCTTCTGGTCGGTGCCGACGACCTCGATGGTCGCGCCCTTCGCACTCGCCGCGATCACGGTGTCGACGATCGCGGGCGCCGGTGGCTCGACCGCGGCGCTGCCGTCGCTGCCGTCGCTGCCGCTGCCATCTTGCTGCATCATCGCCGCCGCGCTGCCGTCGCTACCCGTGGCCGCGGCGCTGCCGCTACCCTCGGGGACGATGGCGACCGCGCTGTCGGTTCCCACTTGATCCTGCTGGGCGACGTCCTCGGCGACCTGCTCGCGGAGCACGAACCACCACACCGCGCCCGCCGCGCCGGCGACGAGCACGAGCAACAGGATGATGATCGGTGCCGCGCTCGGCCGCTGAGGCGCTGCCGGCAGCGACGACTCCGCCGTCACCGCGCGCGGGGCGGCCGAGTCCGACTTGCTGCGCGTCGCGGCCTTCGCGGGCTCGACGCCGAGCTTCGTGCCGGCGGCCTCGTCGCGCTTGTTCACCGGCGGCGTGCTGTCACCCGGTCGCGACGGCGGCTCGGGCAGACCCGGCGCCGATTCGCGCTCGACACCGGCCGCGCGCGTCGCGGTGGCCGCCGCTGCCGCGCCCGCGTCCGCCGGTGCCGCCTCGGGCGGCTCGCTCAGCGTCGAGTCGGCGCGGCCGTTCTGCCGGCGCGCGGCGAGCTCGTCGGCCGGCACGGGGATCGCGGTGTTCGTCGGCGCATCGTCGCTCGCGGCGTCGTGATCACTCGCCGCCGGATCGTTGGCGGGATCGCTTGCCGGATCGAGGCCGGTCAGGCTGGCGAGGCCGCCCGCGGTCTGCGCGGCGAGCTCCTCGAGCGAGCGCACCTTCGTCGCCTCCTCGAACGCCTTCTCGTCGAACTCGTCGGCGTCGGAGTGGAACGGGCGCGGCGGGGGCAGCGGCGTCTGCTCGGAGTCCGATCGCGCGCGCGGCGGCCGCACGCCGAGGGCCTCTTGCACCGGCGCGGGTGCGACGCGCGTCGGCGTGTCCGTGAACATCGGAGGCTTGGTCGTCGATTCGTTCGGGCCGCTACGGTTCGGCGCCTGCTTCGCCTTCTCGGCGAGGATGCGCTCGAGCACCGCCTGGCTGCCGTCGGCGAGCCGATCGAAGCGGACGCCCATGCCGGGCGCGATCGCGGGCCGGCTCGGATCGTTCTCGCGCGTCCACACCACCGTGCCTTCGCCGGCGATCAGCGGCGACGCGTCGCGCAGCTGGAACTCGAATTTCATTTGCGTTCCGACCGCCAACGGCTCCTTCGTCCGGATGAAGATGCCGCCCTGGCTGACATCGACCGCATAGCGTTCGATGAACTGCTCCAAGGTTTCGCTCTTGAACTTGGTCTTGAGCGTGACGGGCGTGCGCTTACCCTGACGGGTGTTTGGATCGGCCAAGACGTTCTCCCGAGGCGAATTCGCCGACAAGCGTCAGCGCAACTCGCCGATTCGCCTCGATTCTATGACTGGTCGCGCAGCGATGCAACGCGTCGCCTCGCAGTAGTAGAGTGCGCGGCGATGTCTTCGCCGATCCGCCGTGTGCTCGTCGCCAATCGTGGCGAAATCGCTGTCCGGGTGATGCGTACCTGTAGGGAACGCGGTCTGTCGACGGTCGCCGTGTACAGCGACGTCGATCGCCTGGCCCCGCATGTCCAGCTTGCCGACGCTGCCGTGGGCCTCGGGCCGGCCCCGGCCTCGCAGAGCTACCTGGTCATCGACAAGATCATCGCCGCCTGCAAGCAGACCGGCGCCGACGCGGTCCACCCTGGCTACGGGTTTCTCTCCGAGAACGAAGACTTTGCGGACGCATGTGCGGCGGCCGGGATC
>DAIRFU010000782.1:0-3197 GCA_036794935.1 Kofleriaceae bacterium
CTTCGCCTCGACCGCCTCGGTCAGCGCGAGCACGACGCGGCCGTGGATCGTGCCGCCCGGCGCGGCCTTCGTCTGATCGAGCTCGAGCCTGACCGAGCCACGGCCCAGGCCGGTGACCTGCTTCGCGGTCTGCTTGATCTGCGTGCCCGCGGCCTGCGCGGTGTCCTTGATCTGACCGCCCAGCTTGGTGAAGAAACCGCCTGCCTTCTTGAGGAGCTCGTCGGGGTCCGCCATGGCGGACGACATATCACGCCTTGGGCGGAGCCGTGGTAACGATCCTCGGGTGTCCAGCGACGACGATCATCCTGCGGTGCCTCGCGCCGACGTCCACCTGACGGACGTGCCCCGCGCGGCCGGAGGCCTCGGCGCACTGTGGGCCACGCTGCGCCACCTGCGCCGCGACTCGGGGCTCGCCCGCGGCGGCAAGGCGCTGCTCTCGATGAATCAGGTCGGCGGCTTCGACTGCCCGGGGTGCGCGTGGCCGGAGCCGAAAGCGGGCGAGCGCGCGCGCTTCGAGTTCTGCGAGAACGGCGCGAAGGCGCTCGCCGAGGAGGCGACCACCGCGCGTGCGACGCCCGAGCTGTTCGCGGCCGCGACGGTCGACGAGCTGCGCGCGCTCTCCGACTTCGAGCTCGGTCAGCTCGGCCGGCTCACACACCCGCTCGTGCTCGGTCCCGACCGCCGCTATCACGCGATCGAATGGGATGCAGCGATCCGCATCATGGCCGACGAGCTGCGCGCGGCGGGGCCGCAGGGATCGGCGTTCTACACGTCGGGCCGGACGTCGAACGAGGCGGCGTTCCTCTACCAGTTGCTCGGCCGGCTGTTCGGCACGAACAACTTCCCCGACTGCTCGAACATGTGCCACGAGTCGAGCGGCACCGCGCTCTCCGAGGTGGTCGGCGTCGGCACCGGTACGGTCTCGCTCGGCGACTTCGAGCATAGCGACCTCATCTTCGTGATCGGCCAGAACCCGGGCACCAACCACCCGCGCATGCTGACCACGCTGCGCGAGGCGGCGCGGCGTGGCGCGACGATCGTCAGCATCAACCCGCTGCGCGAGGTGGGCCTCGCCCGGTTCTCGCATCCCCAGCACCCGCTCGACCTGCTCGCCGGTGGCGTGCCGCTCGCGAGCGAGTTCGTGCAGGTCCAGATCGGCGGCGACCAGGCGTTCTTCCTCGGCATCGGCAAGGCGGTGCTCGAGGCAGGCGCGGTCGACGCACAGTTCGTCGCCGCGCGCACCGAGGGGTTCGCGGCGTGGCGCGAGCAGGTGCTCGCGACGCCATGGCAGGCGATCGTCGAGAGCGCCGGCGTCGACGAGGCGACGATCCGCCGGGTCGCCGAGGTCTATGCCGGTGCGAAGGCCGTGATCGCGTGCTGGGCGATGGGCATCACCCAGCACAAGCACTCGGTGCGCACGATCCAGGAGATCGTCAACGTGATGCTCGCGCGCGGCAACATCGGCCGCCGCGGCGCGGGGCTGTGCCCGGTGCGCGGCCACAGCAACGTGCAGGGCGATCGCACGATGGGTATCGATCACCATGCCCGTCATCCGTTCCTCGACCGGCTCGGCGCCGCGTTCGGCTTCGAGCCACCGCGCGAGCCCGGCCTCGACACGGTCGGAGCGATCGCCGCGATGGACGGCGGCGACGTCCGCGCGTTCGTGATGCTCGGCGGCAACTTCCTGTCGGCGTCGCCCGACACCGTGCGCACCGCACGGGCGCTCGAGCGCTGCACGTTGACCGCGAGCATCTCGACCAAGCTCAACCGCACGCACCTCTATCCGGGGGCGCGTGCGCTGATCTTGCCGTGCCTCGCACGCAGCGAGGCGGATGGCGACCAGTTCGTCACCGTCGAGGACTCGATGAGCATGGTGCACGCGTCGCGCGGCAAGCTGCGGCCGGCCAGCGATCAGCTGCGGTCGGAGCCGGCGATCATCTGCATGCTCGGCGAGGCGCTGCTCGGCGATCGCGTGGCCTGGCGCGAGTACGCGACGGACTACGACAAGGTCCGCGACAAGATCGCGCAGGTCGTGCTCGGCTTCTCGGACTTCAACACGCGCGTGCGCGAGCCCGATGGCTTTCAGCTCCCGAACACCGGGCGCGATGGCTCCTTCACGAACGTCGGTGGCCGCGCCCGGTTCACCGCGTCGCCGCTGCCCGACCTCGCGCTGCGGGCCGGCCGGCTGCGCATGATGACGATGCGCAGCCACGACCAGTACAACACGACGATCTATGGCCTCGACGATCGCTACCGCGGCGTCCGCGGCGAGCGGCGGGTCGTGTTCGTCAACCCGGCGGACATGGTCGAGCTCGGGCTCGTCGAGCGCCAGGTCGTCGACCTGATCTCCGAGTGGCACGACGGCGAGCGCGTCGCCGCGTCATTCATCGTGGTGCCGTACGACGTGCCGCGCCGCAACTGCGCGACGTACTTCCCCGAGGCGAACCCGCTGGTACCGCTCGACAGCGTCGCCGAGCGCTCGAACACGCCGACCTCGAAGTCGGTCGTGATCCGGCTGCAGCCGCGCGTGGCTCCCCCGGTCACGCCCGAGCGAGGCTGACGATCACCAGTCGAAGCGGAGCGTCGCGCCGCCGCCGCTGGGCGACACGACCGGCGTGACGATGAACGTGCGGTCCTTGTGGACGCGCCGGCCCCGCGCCGCCTGGCGCTCGCCGCTCGAGCTCTTCGTCGTCAGCTTGTAGACCGAGAAGCCGGCGACGATCAGGCCGGCGACCGCGATGCCGCCGCCGATGTACGTCTGGAGCGACGCGCGGTCGCCCTTCTTGTCGGACGCTGCCTTGTCGAAGCCCATCGACGAGCCGGTCGGGATGCAGCCGTTGTTCGCGATGTCGTGCGCGCACTGATCCGAACGCACGTCCTCGAGCTGGCGCCAGTTGTAGACCCACCAGGCCACGCCGCCGCCGACCATCACGGCGCCAGCGCCCAGGCCGACCTTCCACGGCAGGTTGCTGCTGCCGCCCTCGGGACCAGGACCGGGGCCGGGGCCGGGGCCCGGGCCGGGACCGATGATCTCGCCGCCGGCCTCGAGGTTCACCGACACCGTCGTCGAACCCGACGAGCCGATCGTGACGTCCTTCTCCCAGCGCGGGAAGCCCTCGGACTCGACGCCGATGCGGATCGCCTTGCCCTCCGGCAGGCCGCTCACCGTGCCGGTGCCGTTCGTGATCGTGCCCTTC
>DAIRFU010000166.1:0-6127 GCA_036794935.1 Kofleriaceae bacterium
GTCGGCCTCGAGCAGGCGCTCAAGGTCATCGAGAAGATCCCGCTCACCAAGTTCCCGCCCGCGATGCAGGACGACGTGGCGCTGCTCAAGACCCAGCTCTACCTCGGGCTCGGCCGCACCGCCGACGCGCGCCGCAACGCCGACACGATCAACCTCGACAACCCCGAGCGCAAGGCGGCGCGGCCGCTCGCGGGCTCGATCGTCGCCGAGGCGTGGGCGCGCACCGGTAAGCCGAAGGAGGCGCTGTCGCTGCTCGACTCGATCGAGCTGCCGAAGAAGGACGCCGACCAGATCGCGACCCAGATGCAGGTCGCGCGCGTGTTCGCGAGGTTCGCCGCGAACCAGCGCAAGCACGCGGAGACCGAGCTGGTCGCGCTCAGCGACAAGGACGTCAACCTGCTCGGCCGCTTCCTCGATCCGCGGTTCCGCGTCCACCCCGAGCTGCAGAAGCTCGCGCGGCGCGTGCTCGAGCGCAACCCGGTCGCGCGGCGCAAGATCCAGGTCCAGCGCCGCTGATGGGGGCGCTCGATCAAGCGGCGTTCGAGGAGCTCGTCGCGGCCGGCTGCAGCGCGTGCGGTGGTCGGCTGCTCGCGATCGACAGCTACATCGATCGCAGCCTCGAGATGATGGCCGGCGAGCCCAACAACGAGGGCCGCTGGGTCCACGACGGCGAGAAGTTCGTGGATGGCACCTACCGGATCGCGTGCGCGAGCTGCGCGCGCGTCGCGTTCGAGAGCGACGTGTGCCCGCGCTGCAACGCCGCCGGCGGGCTCGCGCGCGCACTCGAGGTAACGAGCCGGCTCGTGGTGCCCAAGCGCTGTCCGCAGTGCGACGAGCTCGAGCTGCTCGCGCTCGCGTTCGTGCCCGCGACGGCACGCTACGGCGGCGGCGACACGCCCAAGCCGAAGCAGCGCGTCGACTTCGGCGACGCCGGCTATCACGTCGTCGCGTACGCGTGTAACGCGTGCGAGCGCGCGGTCGTCGCCGAGCGCTGCCCGCTGTGCGACGCGCCGGGCCCGCTGCGGCGGCGCCCGTAGCTCCGCCGGCACCGCGCGCGGTCGTCGCACCCTAGCGGGTCGGTGGATACGGGCCGACGAACGCGACCACCTCGGCGGCGCGCGCGGCGGCGAACGCGATCGCGTCGAGCGCCGGGCGGCCCTCGCCGAACGCGAACGTCAGCGCGGCGGCGAACGTGTCGCCCGCGCCGTAGGTGTCGCCGGTGACCGGCGCCGGAGCGGGGGCGTACAGCTGGGACGCGCCGCCGGCGAGCGAGTACGTGCCACCTCGCGCGCCGCGCGTGCGCACGCTCAATCGCGGCGCGACCGGCAGATCGCCGGCCGTGTAGCGCTCGTCCGGATCGGCGTCGCTGCCGACGAGCGCGTCGAGCTCGATGCCCGCCTCGCGCAGCACCGGCAGGATCCGCGAGGTGGCGACCACGGCGCGGGCGCGCCGGGCCTGGCGGATCGCCGCGGCATCGCCACCCGTGATGTAGACGGCATCGCACGTCGCGAGCTCGGCCCACGGCAGCGGGTCGGCTCCGCGCGCGACCAGCCGATCGCCGATCACGACGATCGTCCGATCACGCTCGGCGTCGATCAGCGTGACCGCGCGCCGCTGCGGCTCGGCGCGAAAGGTCGCGTGCAGCTGCACGCCGCGCGCGCGCAGCTCGTCGGCGGCGCGGTGGCCGAGCGCGTCGTCGCCGAGCGCGGTGAAGAACAGCGACTCGGCCCCCCAGCGCGCGAGCTGGACCGCGGCGACGCCGCCGCCGCCCGCAGGCACCGCGAGCAGCGGATCGCCGTGCACGATGTCGCCCGGAGAAGGCACGCGCGCGACGCGGACGAATTCGACCCACTCGAGGTGTCCGACGACGGCGACGCGCACGCGTTGCCTATAGCACGTGGCGAGCCGCGGACCATGCAGCGTATGCTCGACGCGTGCGCTGGCTCTGCATCCTGGTCTGCCTGGTCGCGTGTGGCGACGATCCGCCGCCTGTCGTGATCAGCGAGGGGCGTCTGACGGTGGAGATCGATCCCGACCCGGCGCGCATCGCGATCCTGCTCGACGGGACCGAGGTGTGGACGACGCGCGCGGGCGGTGGCGACGGCAAGCCGCCGGACGGGTTCGCGGCGGTCGGCTCGCGCTCCGCGACCGTCGAGATGCAGTTTGGCTCCTTCCGCTTCACCGAGGACGAGACGACGGAGACCTGGCAGGGCGTCGGCAGCCTCGGCGCGATCACGGCGACAGGCGAGGGCGCGACGTTCACGCTCGAGGGCAGTGACGGACGGCTGGGCACCGGCACGGTGACGCTCGATCCGGCGACGCTGCAGGTGCGCATCGAGCTCGCCGTCGAGCAGGCGGACTCGCGGATCGCACTCGCCACGCCGACGCCATCCGACGAGCACCTGGTCGGGCTCGGCGGCCAGTCGTTCGACGTCGATCACCGCGGCGAGCGCGTGCCGCTCTGGGTCCAGGAGGACGGCATCGGCAAGTTCCCCGACCGCGACGATCAGTACCAGGGCGTGTGGTTCCTCACCGGCCGCAAGCACTCGACGCACACGCCGATGCCGATGCTGCTGTCGTCGCGGCACTACGCCCTCGCGGTCGACACCGACGGGCGCGCGATCTTCGACCTCGGCAAGACGCACGAGGACACCGCGATCTACGAGGCGTGGGATCGCCGGCTCGACCTGCACGTGTTCGTCGGCGACAGCTCGCGCGACGCTTTCGGCCAGCTGATCGCGTGGACCGGCAAGCCGGCGCGTCCCCCGCTGACCATCTTCGCGCCGTGGGTCGACGCGCTGTTCGGCTCGGCGAACGTGCGGCGGGTCGCGCAGGCGCTGCGCGATGCCGGCATCGCGGCGTCGGTGATCTGGACCGAGGACTGGCGCGGCGGCACCGACGGCTCGCTCGGGTACGCGCTGAAGGAGAACTGGCGCGTCGACCGCACGCTCTATCCCGACTTCGAGCAGGTCGCGGACGATCTGCACGGCATGGGCTTCGCGTGGCACACGTACCACAACACGTTCATCGACTCGACGGCGGATGTCTACGCCGAGGCGGTCGGCGCCGGCTATCCGATCCAGGCTGCGGCCGGCGGCACGTTCATCTTCACCGGCGTCAAGTTCAACGAGTCGACCCTGCTCGACCTCACGAACCCCGCCGCGACCACGTGGGCGAAGTCGGTGATGACCGAGGCGCGCACGCTGGGCTCCGACGGCTGGATGGCCGACTTCGCGGAGTGGCTGCCGACCGACGCCGTGCTCGCTTCGGGCGAGGACGCGCTCGCCGTGCACAATCGCTACCCCGTCGACTGGGCGAAGCTGAACGAGGAGATGTTCGCGACCCCGATCGCGGACCGGCCGGCGCCGATCTACTTCATGCGCTCGGCGTGGCTGCACTCGCAGCCGCACGTGATGGTGATGTGGGCCGGCGACCAGCAGACCGACTGGAGCGAGGGCGACGGCTTCCCGTCGGTCGTGCCGATCGGCCTCGGCATGGGCCTCGCCGGCCTGCCGTACTTCGCCCACGACATCGGCGGGTACATGGGGCAAGGCACCGTGCCGACGAGCGAGGAGCTGTTCTTCCGCTGGACCACCCTCGGTGCGCTGACGCCGGTCATGCGCACGCACCACGGCCGTTCGGTGCACGACAACGTGCAGTGGGAGACCACCCCCGGCACCATCGCGCACTTCCGGCGGTGGACACGGTTTCACATGCAGCTCGCCCCGTACCTGTGGGGATCGAGTGGCAGCTTCGAGCAGTCCGGGTTGCCGCTGTTCCGGATGATCGCGCTCGACTATCCGGACGAGCCATGGGCATGGACGACCGTCGACGAGTACCTGCTCGGCGACCGCATCCTCGTCGCGCCGATTCTCACCGAGGGCGCGACCGAGCGCACGGTCCAGCTCCCATCCGGCGACTGGTATCCGCTGTTTGGCGGCGCGCCGACTCCAGGCGGCGAGATCACCGCGATGGCAACGCGCGAGGAGATTCCCGCGTTCGTGCCGGCCGGGTCGATCCTCGTGCTCTATCCGGACGGCGTCGACACCGTGCTCGACGCGCCGGCACTCGCGTCGGCGACGACGCTCGCCGAGCTCGACGATGCGCGCGAGGTGCGCCTCTACTCCGGCACCGCCACGAACCCGGCGCACGCGATGTGGCACGACGATGTCGGGCCCTCCGGCGCGCCGCAGTACACGTGGAGCGGCCGGGCGCCAGGTCCGCTGCCCCAGAGTGCGACCTTCGCCGGCGTGTCCGTGCCGGTCATGATCGCCGGCGACACCGCGACGGTCACGGTCACCGGCGATGGCACGCTCGCATTCTCCGACGGCAGCACGCTGACGATCGGGCGCGGCCTGGCCGCGACGTACACGGTCGTCCTGCGCTGATCGCGGCATGCTCGCCGGCGTGCGCGCGCGCTACTCGACCTCGATGGGAACCTCGTAGATCTCGTCGGTCGGATGCCCGGCGCGCTCGTGGGTGCGCAGCACCGCCTCCTTGCTCGGGCCCTCGGACAGGCAGAACACCTTGCCCGACGATGGATCCGCCCAGGCGTGCAGGAACTTGACGCCTTGCTCGCTCTCGATCTGCGTATCCATCTGGTGCGCGGACTGGAGCGACTGCTGATCCAGGTCCTTCATGTCCGTGTGAACGTCGATGAACTTCATGATGACCTCGCTTTCCTCGACGGAGAGCGAAGCATCGGCCATGCCGCACCGACGCGAGGCGACGCGCGTCAGTCGCGCTTGTACATCGTCATCACGCACGCGCCGCCGAGCCCCAGGTTGTGCTGGAGCCCGATCTTCGCGCCCTCGACCTGGCGGGCCTCCGCCTGGCCACGCAGGTGCCAGACGAGCTCGGTGCACTGCGCGAGACCGGTGGCGCCGAGCGGGTGGCCCTTCGAGAGCAGGCCGCCCGACGGGTTCGTCACGAACGTGCCGCCGTACGTGTTGTTACCGTCCCAGATGAACTTCTCCGCCTCACCCTCCTTGCACAGGCCGATCGCCTCGTAGGTGAGCAGCTCGTTCGCGGTGAAGCAGTCGTGGAGCTCGACGACGTCGACGTCCTCGGGCCCGACGCCGGTCATCTCGTACAGCTTCTTCGCCGCGTTCTTCGCCATGTCGAAGCCGACCATCTTGATCATCGAGTGCTCCTCGAAGCTCGACGGATAGTCGGTCGTCATCACCTGGCCGGCGATGTACACCGGGTTCGTGATGCCGTGCTTCTTCGCGAACTCGTCCGAGCACAGCACGGCCGCGGCGGCGCCGCAGGTCGGCGGGCAGCACTGGTAGCGCGTCAGCGGATCGAACACCTCGGGCGAGGCCATGATCTGCTCGAGCGAGTAGGTCTCCTTGAACAGCGCGTACGGGTTCTTCGACGCGTGCTGGCGGGCCTTCTCGGCGATCTTGCCGAACGTCTCCTTCTTGGTGCCGTACTTCCAGCGGTACTCGCGGCCGGCGCCGCCGAACATCTGCGCGGCGGGCGGCGCCTGCGTGAAGCCCTGCTCCTCGTTCATCACGTTGACGAACTTGTCGAGCGGGTTCGCGCGGTCGGTCCACTTGGCCTGGAGCGCGCCGGCCTCCATCTGCTCGAACCCGACGACGAGCACGCACTCGGCCATGCCGCCGCCGACGGCCTGGGCGCCGAGCATCAGCGCCGAGCTGCCGGTCGAGCAGTTGTTGTTGACGTTGAACACCGGGATGCCGGTGAGGCCGAGCTGGTACACCGCGCGCTGGCCGCACGTCGAGTCGCCGTACACGTAGCCGGCGAATGCTTGCTGGATCTGATCGAACGGGATGTTCGCGTCGGCGAGAGCGGCCTTGCCGGCCTTCTGCGCCATCACGTGATACTCCTCGCTCTTACCCGGCTTCTGGAATGGAACCATTCCGACGCCGATGACATTTACTTTGCGGGGCATGGTCGTCATTACCTTTCGTTGGCCTTAGAGGAGACCCTTGAGGAAGCCGAGCCGGTGCGCGACGGTGACATCACCGTCGACGCGAAGCTTGCCGTGTTGATAGAGCGAGCGCAGGTTGCCGCTCGCGAGCGTCGGCAGATCGGCGTCGGCGATCGTCAGGACCGCCTTCGTGTCACCGCCGAGGTCGAAGCTCTGCGACGCATCGGGGCC
>DAIRFU010000166.1:6137-11529 GCA_036794935.1 Kofleriaceae bacterium
AACGTCACGTTCGCGTGCACCTCGTTCGCGAGCGCCTTGTTCTCGGCGAGCCGCTTGGTGAGCGCGGCGAAGAACTTCGGTGCGTTCGGATCCGCCTTGGCGGCCGGCGTGGGTGCGGCTGCCGGAGCACCGCCGGCCGCGGGAGCCGCGCCGCCGATGCCCTTCTTCTTCATCACCGCCTCGATCGCCTTGCTCGGGTCGATCTTGAACAGCGACTGGAGCTTCTGCGACGCCATCACGTTGCCGCTGATCTTCAGCTTGCCGGTCGTGAACAGCTTCATCGGATCGGCCTTGCCCTGCGTGAGATCGAGGAAGTCCGGCTCCGACAGCTCGAGCGTGCACTCGGCGGTCCCTTCACCTGCGGTGACACCGCCCTTCTTCAGATCGACGATCCACGCCTTGCTGCCGACCTTGAACAGGTACACGACGGCCACCTTCTCGACGACGCCTGGGTTCTGCTTGATCACCTCGCCGAACACGTCGAACGCGTCCTCGACCGTCGGCGTGTAGGCCGCTGCGCCACCGCCCGCCGGAGCCGCCGCGCCGCCGGCACCCGTGCGCTTCTTGGTCTCGGCGAGCACCATCTCCGGCGTGATCTTCTTGAGGAAGCCGAGCTTCTGCGACGCCATCACGTCGCCCGAGATCTTGAGCTTGCCGGTCGAGAACAGCTTCATCGCGTCGGCCTGACCGGTCGCCATGGCCATGAAGTCCGCGTCGCTTATCTCGAGCGTGCAGGCGGCCTTGCCGACCGCACCCTCGTGGACCGCGCCCGGCGGCGTCGACAGATCGATCGTCCACTGCGCCTCGGGGCTCGACAGCTTGAACAGGAACGTCGTCTTCACCTTCTCGGCGGTCGCGGCGTTGCCCTGCACGAACCCGCCGATCGCGCGGAAGATGTCGGCGCTGTTCGGGACCGCTGCCGCCGCGGTGCCCGCCGCCGCCGGTGCGGCCTTGGCCGAAGGTCTGATCGACGGCTTGGGCAGCTCGGTCCACAGCTCGGCGGCTGCGTTGCTGATGCACACCTCGCCGCGCTCCTTGATCTTGGTGCGGAAGATGACCTTCTGGCCTTCCTTCCACAGCTCGGTCACCAGCGTCTCTCCGGGCAGCACCGTGGACGCGAACCGCGCCTTCAGGCTCTTGATGAAGCGCGGGTCGCCTTCCGGCGCGAGCTGCGCGACCGCGCGCGTCGCGAAGCCGAACGAGCACAGGCCGTGGAGGATCGGCTTCTGGAAGCCGAATGCCTTCGCGAAGCCGGGATCCGCGTGCAGCGGGTTCCAGTCACCCGACAGGCGATAGAGCAGCGCCTGGTTGTCGCTCGTCTTGTCCTCGACGACCTTGTCGGGCGCGCGATCGGGCGGCACGTTGACGTCCGCGCTGGGGCCGCGATCGCCACCCCAGCCGCCGGCACCGCGCACGAACGTGGTCAGCTCGTTCTTGATCAGGACGTCGCCGGCCTCGTCGTACGTCGTGAACTCGGTGACGACGAGCGCGTTCTTGCCCTTGTCGAAGATGTCCTTGACCTTCGCCTTCGTCGTCAGCTTGCCGGTCGTCGGCAGTGGACGCAGGACCTCGGTGTACTGCTCGCCGTGGAGCACGCGATCGAGGCCGAAGTTGAGGCCGGGCGCGGTCACGCCCTTCTTGGCCTGGTCGAACACCATGTTGATGGCGGGCAGCACGCCGAAGCTCGGCAGCACCTTCATGCCCTTGCCGCTCATCTCGTACACGAGCGCGAGGTCGGCCTCGTTCGTCGGATCCTTCGCGGCTCCGACGCCGAGCGCGTAGAGCGACACGTCGCGGGTGTCATAGCTCCACGCCTGCTCGGGGTACGTGAAGCCGAGCGCGGCGTCGACGTCGATGAACTGGTTGCCGCCCTTGCTCGGGCCGGCCTCGACGTTCGCCATGATCGGCTGCATCGACTCGGCGACCGAGCCCGGGTGCTCGGCCTTGTCAAAGCTCGTGATGGTCGGCCACGCCGCGTCCACGTCATCGGGCGTGATCGCGCGGCCGAGCCGGAACGTCTTGCCCGCCGCGCGCTCCCAGCGCAGCTTCGCGTAGAAGCCGCCGCCGACCTCGTACAGCCCGCCGGTGTCCTCCGTCGACTCGTGGGCGAGCTTGACGACGAGCGCCGACACGTACTCGGGCTTGAGCGCGTCGAGGAGCTCCTTCGGCAGCACCGTCTCGGTCATGCGCGAGCCGGCGATCGGCGCGATCGTGTTGACGATGATGTTGCGCTTGCGGCCCTCGGCGGCGAGCGTCTGCGTGAAGCCGTGAATGCCGAGCTTCGCCATCGAGTAGTTCGCCTGGCCGAAGTTGCCGTAGATGCCGGCGGCGCTCGACGTGTTGATGATGCGGCCATAGCCGGCGTCGCGCATGAGGTTCCACGCCGCGGCGGTCACCTTGTACGTGCCGAAGACGTGGACCTTGTAGACGAGGTCCCAGTCGGCCTGCGTCATCTTCTGGAACGAGACGTCACGCAGGATGCCCGCGTTGTTGATGAGGATGTCGATCTTGCCCCAGGTGTCGATCGCGGTCTTGACGATCTTGTCGCCGTCCTCGACGGAGTCGTAGTTCGCGACCGCCTCGCCGCCGTTCTCGACGATCTCGGCGACGACCTTGTCCGCCGCCGAGGCCGATTTGCCCTCGCCGGTGAAGCTGCCGCCGAGATCATTGACGACGACCTTCGCGCCTCGCGACGCGAGCAGCAGCGCGTGGGAGCGGCCGAGCCCGCCACCTGCGCCGGTTACGATTGCTACCTTTCCATCGAATCTCAGCTCGTTGCTCATTTCGTCACCTTGCGTCGCTTGGTTGTTGCGTTGGTCAACACCGTCGGAAACAGCGTCTTGAAATCATCGATCAGCTCGCGCAACCGCGGGTCCTCGTGCAGCACGGACGTCATCGCCGCGCCGATCATGAACTGGAGCGTGAAGTCGAGTGCGCGCTCGAGCCCGGGATGTTCGCTCACGTCCTTGCCGAACAGCGCCTTCGCCTGCAGCAGGATGCGATCGCGCAGCGCGCGCTCCGCCGTGATCAGCACCGGCCGCAGCTCGGAATCGGTACGTGCGGCCGTGCGCAGCTCCATCGCGACCTGGAAGAAGGTGCCGGAGAAGCACTGCCAGAGCAGGTCGATGACGGCATCGGTGCGGGCACGGCCGGCACGCTCGTCGGGCAGCTGCGCGGCGAGGGACTTGAGCTCGCGCGCGCGCATCTCGGCGAGGTGATCGACGGCGGCGACGAGCAGATCGATCTTCGACGGGAAGTGATGCAGCAGCGCGCCGCGCGAGGCGTCCGCCCGTCGCTGCACCTCGAGCGTGGTGGTGCGCGCGAAGCCGACCTCGATCAGGCTCTCGACCGCAGCGTCGAGGAGCGCCCGCCGGGTCTCGTCACGGCGCTGCTGCTGCGTCCTCGGTACGCGGGCGGCCTCCGGCATGCGGACAGGGGTGTACCGCCCAAGAAACAGTCAGTCAAGACTGTTTGTATCTAAGCTCCCGGGATTCGGATGTATGATGGTCGCGTGCGAGCGGCCGTCTTCGTCCTCGGGTTGGCCGCGTGCGGCTTCGACCACGGGCAGTTCGCCGGCTCGGGCCCGGACGGCGGTGGTGGCGGCAGCGGCAGCGACGCGACGGGGACGCCCGGGATCGATGGGCCCACCTGCGCGTGGAGCTACACGCCGACGAACTTCGAGCCGTGCGCGCTGCCCGCGCCGGGGGTGCTGACCGTTTCGTCGGACGAGACGCTCGACGCCACGACGACGTCGCAGCCCACGAGCGTGATCACGCAGAGCGACGGCACGTCGATCACCGTCATCCACCTCTCGCAGCTCACCGTGAGTCCGCTGGCCACGCTCACCGTGACCGGCACCGGGATCGTGTTCGCGGTCGATGGTCAGGTCGAGATCAACGGCACGATCGTCGCGGTCGGTGGCGCCGACGACGCCACGCAGTGCGCGAGCGGGCGCGGCCTCGGCGGCACCGACTCGCAGGATGACACGGGCGGGGGCGGTGGCGGCGGGGGCGGCGCGGGCGCGGAGGACGGCGGCGCCGGTGGCGCGGGCGACGGCCCTCAGCCGGGCTCGGCCGGCGTGCCCGGCAGCCATGCGACGAGCACGCTGTCACCGCTGCGCGGTGGCTGCCCGGGCGGCAGCGGTGGCCGGCGCGGCGAGACCGGCACCGCCGGGGTGGGCGGCCGCGGTGGTGGCGCGCTGCAGATCAGCACGAACGACCGCATCCAGATCGGCGGCATGCTCGACGCGGCGGGCCGCGGTGGCGCCGGTGCACCGAGCGCGCGCTACGGTGGCGCCGGCGGCGGCTCGGGTGGGGCGATCTTCCTCGAGGGGCCGCACGTGGACCTCGGCTTCGCGGCGCGGGTATGCGCCGACGGCGGCTCCGGCGGTGAGGGCGGCGGTGCCACGGTCGTGGGCAAGGGCGGTCAGGCCAGCCCGTGCTCGGGACTCGGCCGCGCGCAGACGTCGGTCACGGAAGGCAGCTTCGGTGGGGCGGGCGGCCGTGGCGGCTACATGTTCTCG
Organism: Kofleriaceae bacterium; assembly: GCA_036794935.1. Taxonomy (GTDB): domain Bacteria; phylum Myxococcota_A; class Polyangia; order Haliangiales; family Haliangiaceae; genus JABFXX01. Next base: position 10,660 of record DAIRFU010000166.1, read on the forward strand.
ACGTCGGGCGAGAGCGGTCAGTCCGGCACGGAGAGCCAGGAGACAGATAGCGGCGGCGGCGGGGGCGGCGGCGGCGGCGGCGTCGGCTGGATCCGCATCGCGTCGCCCGACTTCGGCAACGGCGGCGCGGTGGTCACGCCGGCGGCGATGCAATGATGCCGGCGATGCAACCCAAACCCGTCGATGCCCTGCACTCGCTGGCCGCGCCTCGCGATCTGATCGAGTGGGTGCGCAAGCTCGGCCCTGACGAGGCGGTGCGCCGCGCGTGGATCGACGTGCCGCGCGCCGACTGGATGCCGTACCTCGCGGTCCTGCGCGGGATCGACAAGGCCGCGATCGTGCGCGCCACCTGCGCGTGTGCACGCGAGCTCGCCGAGCCGGCGTTGGCCTCGCCGGAGGGTGCGCGCGTCGCGACGGTGCTGCGCGACGAGGCGCTCGTGGACGCGGAGCAAGCGCTCGAGGATCTGCGGCTCGCGATGCTGGCGCACGGCGAGGCGAACCAGCCGCCGTGGATGTTCTGGTGCCGGCTCGTGCTCGAGCTGTCGCGCGCGACGCGGCGAGGCAACCCGCTGATCGGCGTCGCGCTCGCGCTCCGCATGATGGCGGGGCAGGGTGGTCGGCGCGGCGCCTCCGAGCTGGTCGCGCGATTTCGCGACGCCCTGTTGCTCGCGGGCTGACGCGTCAGTTGCGCGCGGTGCGGGTCGGCGGTACCGGCGCCTCGACGGGGACCACGTCCGGCCCGGGGGCGTGTGGACCGAGCTGGTGACGCCGTACGTGGACGGACGCAAAACCGCGTCGGCGGAAGCGGCGGTGGTCTACCGCATCTACTACAGCTCCGTGTTTCGCGTCACCGACGTCGTCACCGGCGAC
>DAIRFU010000783.1:0-1337 GCA_036794935.1 Kofleriaceae bacterium
CGCCGACCGCGCTCCAGCACGGCGCGCGCGTCGCGCGGATCATCGATTGCCGCGAGGGCCTCGTCCGCGAGGGTCTGACCGCGATCCAGTGCGGCGCATTCCACCTCGCCGTCGGCGGCAAGAAGTACTTCAACACGACGCCGCTCGGCCGCGCGGTGACGACGACCGCGATCGTGCGCGCGATGGTCGACGACGATGTCCACGTGTTCGGCGACGGCTCGACGCACAAGGGCAACGACATCCAGCGCTTCTACCGCTACGGCATCCTCGTCGATCCGTCGCTGCGCATCTACAAGCCGTGGCTCGACAACGCGTTCGTCAAGGCGTTCGGCGGCCGCACCGAGATGGCGCAGTACCTCGCAGCGATCGGCAAGCCGTACCGGACCGGCGTCGAGAAGGCGTACTCGACGGACGCGAACCTGCTCGGCGCGACGCACGAGGCGAAGGACCTCGAGCGGCTCGACGTCTCGATGCGGATCGTCGAACCGATCATGGGCGTCGCTCACTGGAAGCCCGAGGTCGCGATCGCCGCCGCGGAGGTCACCATCGGCTTCGAGCAGGGCCAGCCGCGCACGCTGAACGGCCAGCGCTTCGACGCGTCGGCAACTCCGTTGCTCGAGCTGTTCACCCTCGCGAACCAGATCGGCGGTCGCCACGGCCTCGGCACGAGCGATCAGATCGAGAACCGCGTGATCGACGCGAAGAGCCGCGGCATCTACGAGGCGCCCGGCATGGCGCTGCTCCACATCGCGTACGAGCGGCTGCTCAGCGCGATCCACAACGAGAACACGCTCGAGCTCTACGCGACGCTCGGCCGCCGGCTCGGCCGGCTGCTCTACGAGGGCAAGTGGTTCGATCCGGAGGCCTGCCTGCTCAAGGACGGGCTGACCCGCTGGGTCGCGCCGAGCGTCACCGGCGAGGTCACGCTCGAGCTGCGCCGCGGCGACGACTACACGATCGTGGCGACCCGCGCGGAGTACATGGCGTACGGCCCCGACAAGCTGTCGATGGAGCGCGTCGCCGAGCCGGCGTTCACGCCCGAGGACCGGATCGGCGCGCTCGAGCTCCAGAACCTCTCCGTCGGAGACAACCGCGGCCTCTTGCTTCACCACCTGTCGAGCCTGCGCCAGATCGATCGCGGCGGCCGGAGTGAATCCGGCCGCCTCCATTCCGGGCCCGGGGGTGGCGACCCGCTCGGGCGGCTGCTCGGTGAGCCCGAGATCGACGACTAGTCCGGTGATATCCTGATCGGGTGCGCTGGCTGGCCGTCCTCGCGCTCGGTGGGTGTGGGTTCTCGCACGGCCTGCTCGTCGCCGACGCGCGGGGCGACGACACGG
>DAIRFU010000783.1:1347-2816 GCA_036794935.1 Kofleriaceae bacterium
GCAGATCGAGCGGCGGCTGCTCGCAGAACCCTCCTTCGAAGACCACGCGCATGCGATCCTGCGGCCGCGCCGTCCGTGCCTCGATGGCCGGGAGCACGTACGCGAGCATGGCGTTGTGCTCCTCGCGAGGGATGCGCCCGCCGACGCGCCGTCGACCTGCTACGAACAGTGGCTGTCCGGCACGATCGCGTTCGAGGCGGCCGTCGCGCTCACCAGCGTCAACTCGACCGGCTACGACCGCGATCCGTTCCTCACCGACAACGAGCTGACGCTGTACCTGAGCTCGCCGCGCACCGGCACGTCGGGACAGACCGACGTGTGGGTCGCGACGCGCACGACGATCGCCGATCCGTTCTCGACGCCGATCGAGGCGTCGGCGTTCAACAGCACGGCGGTCGAGAGCAAGCTGTCGATCTCGGCCTCCGGCACGATCGCGGTGGTCGGCAGCAACCGGCCGGGCAGCGCGAACATCGACGTGTGGGAGTCGATCCGGGCCACGACCGCCGATCCATGGCCCGCGATGAACCGCACGAACGTGGCGATGGTCGACACCGGTGGCAACGAGCACGATCCGACGCTCAGCGCGGATGGCCAGCACCTCTACCTCGCGCCCGACGATCCGAGCCCGCAGCACCTCGTCGTCGCCACCCGCGGCACCGATGGCCGGTTCGGTACCCCGGTTCCGCTGCTGGAGCTGTCGGGCGGCGGCGACGCGGATCCATCACCGACGCCCGACGAGCGGATCCTCGTGTTCGCGTCGAGTCGCAGCGGTGCCGGCGACCTGTGGTACGCGACGCGGGTGTCGGCGGCGGCCGAGCTGGGAGCGCCGCTCGCGGTGCCGGGCGTCAACACCGCCGCGCCCGAGGGCGATCCGCACCTGTCGAGCGATGGCTGTCGGCTCTACTTCGCGCGCAACCTCGGCGGCGACAACTGGGACCTCTACGTCGCCTCCGCCGTGCGCTGATCAATCGAGCGGGTCGGCGATCTCGTCACCGTGCTCGAGGCCGACCGGCGCACGCGCGACGTCGAGCACGTGGCGAACGAGGACCGGCAGATAATCGGCGAGGGCGGGGCAGCGGATCGTGGTGCCGGCGAGCGCCTGTGCGGTGTTCGTCTGGTCGTAGTGCACGGTCTGTTCGATCATGTCGAGGAACGTCAGCGGGCCGCGGCCGAGCCGGGCGAGGCCGGGTGTCCTGAGCACCGCGCGCGCGAGCGGTCGCGGGATGTGGCCGCGCGGCTTCTCGGTCTTCGCGTGCTCGGCGACGCCCTCGAACACGTCGCGCGCGCTCATCGGCTGCGGGTCGACGAGGTGGAACGTCTTGCCGGCGGCGCCCTGGCTATGCGCCACCTGCCAGGCGGCTTCGATCACGTAATCGATCGGCACGAGGTGCAGCGGCGCGTCGCCCCGGCCGAGGATCGGCAGGCGCAGCCCCGACAGCTCCTTCGCCAGCACGCGCGCCTCTTCGGGG
>DAIRFU010000783.1:2826-3192 GCA_036794935.1 Kofleriaceae bacterium
TGTCGATCTCGCCGCTGCGGCTGTCGCCGACGATGATGCCCGGCCGCAGGATCGTGATCGGCAGCCTGTGCATCGCCGAGCGCACGAGCTTCTCGGCCTCGTACTTCGTGCGCTCGTAGCCGTTGTGGAACTTCTGGCCGGTCTCGAGGTCCTCCTCGTAGACGGTGCCCTCGCGGTTGCCCGAGACGGTGGTCGTCGACCAGTGGACGAGTCGCTCGAGCCGACCGGCATCGCGCGCGAGATCGAGCACGCTGCGCGTGCCGGCGACGTTGACCCGCCGCATCGTGTGCTCGTCGATGCCCATGAAGTAGATGCCGGCGAGGTGATGGATCCAGGTCAGCTCGCGCGACAGCGCGCGGTACTCGA
>DAIRFU010000784.1:0-3188 GCA_036794935.1 Kofleriaceae bacterium
ACTGCCTCCAACGCTGCCTTCACCAGTGCGCTCGGCTCCTCGCGCGAGCCGGGCCCCGAGGCGAGCAACCGCGGCCCCCGCGAGCCGCGATCCGAGCGTACCGATCGCGGCCCCCGCGAGCCGCGACCCGAGCGTGTCGATCGCGGCCCGCGTGGCGCGCGCTCCGATCGGGGCGAGCGCGGAGGTCAGCGCGACCGGCGCGATCGCGATCCGCGCGAGTCGCGCGGCGCGACGGATGCCGCCGGCGAGCACGACCTGCGCGGCGACGACGACATCCTGCACGGCGATCCGTACGCGCTGCGCGACGCCGCGGCGACGCCGCGCGCTGCCGACTCCGCACGCGGCTCGCAGCCGACGATCGACGACGACGAGGTCGCGAGTGACGCGCCCGCGGTCGCCTGGGGCAGCGAGGACGAGGCGGCGCCGCCGGCCGTCGCGCTCGCGCCCGACCTGCCGGTCGATGCGCCGGCGTCGGATCCAGACCCTCTCACCTACCCGCTCGTCGACGGTCCGGGCGCGCAGCTCGGCGACGACGTCGCGAGCGTCGTCGGCATCCGCTTCGTCCCGGCCGGCCGCATCCAGTGGTGCGACGCCGGCGAGACCGACTACCGGCCCGGCGAGCGCGTGCTGGTCGACAGCGAGCGCGGCCAGCGGCTGGCGTGGATCGCGACGGCACCGGCACGCCGGCCGGTGCGCGATCGCAACCTGCGCCGCGTGATCCGGCGCGCGCAGGATGGCGATCTGCGCGGCGAGCGCGACGGCGATGCCGATCGCGTGCGCGCGCTGCGCGTGGCGAAGGACGTCGCGGCCTCGCTGCGGCTGCCGCTCAAGGTGTTCCGCGTCGAGAAGACCGGCGGCAAGCTCAACGTCTACTACACGAGCGACGAGCGGCTCGACCTGCGCGACTTCGTCCGCGAGGTCGGCCAGACGACCGGCCTGCGGCTCGAGCTGCGCCAGCTCGGCGTGCGCGACGAGGCAAAGGTCGTCGGCGGGATCGGCTCCTGCGGGCTCACGCTGTGCTGCACGACGTGGCTCCCCGACTTCGTGCCGGTCTCGATCAAGATGGCCAAGGACCAGGGTCTCGTGCTGTCGCCGACGAAGGTGTCGGGCCAGTGCGGCCGCCTCAAGTGCTGTCTCGTCTACGAGCAGGCCGGCTACGCCGAGCTGCGCAAGGGGCTGCCCAAGCTCGGCAAGCGCGTGATCTCGCCGCGCGGTGAGGGCCGCGTCGTCGAGGTGGATGTGCTTCGCCAGCGGGTGCGCGTGTCGTACGGCGCCGGCGACACCGAGGTCTTGCCAGCGAGCGAGGTTAAGCCGATGTTCCCGAGCGGCAACCAGCCGCGCGAGCCGGAACCGGCCGAGCCCACCGACGGCGACGACCACCTGCCCCCCTCATGAGCACCTTCTACATCACGACGCCGATCTACTACGTCAACGACGTCCCGCACCTCGGCCACGCGTACACGACCATCGTCGCCGACGCGCTCGCGCGCTTTCACCGCATGCGCGGCGACGACACGCGCTTCCTCACCGGCACCGACGAGCATGGCCAGAAGGTCGAGGAGACCGCGAAGAAGAAGGGGCTGTCGCCGCAGCAGCTCGTCGATCAGGTCGCGCCGCGCTTCGACGAGACCTGGCAGACGCTCGGCCTCGGCCCGTACCGCTTCATCCGCACGACCGATCCGAAGCACAAGAAGGTCGTCGCGACGCTGTGGCACGCGATCCGCAAGCACAACCCCGACGACCTCTACCTCGCGTCGTACCAGGGCTGGTACTGCGTCGGCTGCGAGGCGTTCTACACCGAGAGCCAGCTCGCCAAGGACGGCGACGCGTGGCTGTGCACGACGCACAAGACGCCGGTGAGCTGGATCGACAAGGAGCGCAGCTGGTTCTTCAGGCTGTCGCGCTACGCCGAGCCGCTGCTGCGTCACATCGAGGCGAACCCGGACTTCATCCGCCCCGAGGCGTACAGAAACGAGATCGTCTCGTTCCTCAAGGGCGGGCTGAAGGATCTGTCGGTGTCGCGCACGAGCTTTCAGTGGGGCATCCCGGTCCCCGAGCCCGATCCCGAGGGTCTCTCGCACGTGATCTACGTGTGGATGGACGCGCTGACGAACTACCTGAGCGATCTGTGCCCGCCGAGCGGCGAGATCGGCGGCCCCGACGTCGAGCGCTACTGGCCCGAGGCGATCCACGTCATCGGCAAGGACATCCTGCGCTTCCACACCGTGTACTGGCCGGCGTTCCTGATGTCGGCGAAGCTGCCGCTGCCCAAGGGCATCTACGCGCACGGCTGGTGGACGGTGCGTGGCGAGAAGATCTCGAAGTCGATGCCGGCGACGCGGATCGATCCGGTCAAGCTCTCCGAGGCGCTCGCCGTCGGTCCGCTCGGCCGACCGATCGGCATCGATGCGATGCGGTATTACCTGTTGCGCGAGGTCCCGCTTGGCCTCGACGGCGACTTCACGTTCGAGTCGCTGTTCGGCCGGTTCAACGCCGAGCTCGCGAACGACCTCGGCAACCTGGTCAACCGCAGCCTGTCGCTGATGGCGAGGAGCAAGCTCGTGCCCGCGCTCGAGGCGTCGTTCGGCGACGTCGCGCACCACGCGGCGCTCGTCGCGTCCGCGCGCCAGGCGATCGCGAGCGCCGCCGCGGAGTACGAGAACCTGGCGCCGAGCCGCGCGCTCGAGGCGATCTGGAAGCTCGTCCGCGAGACGAACCGCTACGTCGACGTCTGCCAGCCGTGGGCGCTCGCGAAGGATCCGGCGAGGAGCCTCGAGCTCGCGCACGTGTTCGCGAACCTCGCGAACGCGATCGGCGTGATCGGCGGCCTGATCGCGCCCGTCTTGCCGACGACCGGCCGGCTGCTGCGCGAGTGGGTCGGCATCGCCAGCACCGACCTCGATCGCTGGCCCGTGCCCGACGACATGCACCGCGTGGTCGACACCGGCGTGACCAAGCAGATCACGCCGCTGTTCCCGCGGCTCGACGACGACGCGCAGAAGAGGATCCTCGAGGCGGTCGTGCCGGGCGATCTCGCGACGGCGCCCGCGCCGGCTGCTGCCGCTGCGCCGGCCACGCCGGCGACGCCGCACATCACGTATGACGACTTCGCCAAGCTCGACCTGCGCGTCGGCAAGGTCGTGCAGGCGGTCGCGGTGCCCAGGAAGGACAAGCTGCTCCACCTCCAG
>DAIRFU010000167.1:0-11507 GCA_036794935.1 Kofleriaceae bacterium
CGAGCGACGTGTTTCGCCGCGAAGGCGACACCTGGGCGATCGGGTTCGGCGGGTGCACGATCCGGGTTCGCGATCTCAAGGGCCTCCGCTACCTCGCGCGCCTGCTCGCCGAGCCCGGCCGCGAGCTGCACGCCGTCGATCTCGTGATCGCGGAAGGGGGCGCGATCGCCGCGGATGCGCACGGCGCGGGCCCGCTACTCGACGCGCGCGCAAAGCAGGTCTACCGCCGCCGGCTCGCCGAGATCGATGGCGATCTCGAGGAGGCCATCGCGCGATCGGATCTCGGGCGTGCCGAGCAGGCACGAGCCGAGCGCGACTACCTCGCGCGTGAGCTGTCCCGTGCAGTCGACCTCCACGGCCGCGACCGCCGCGCCGGCTCGGCCGCCGAGCGTGCACGGGTGAGCGTGACGCGGGCGATTCGCCAGGCCATCGGCCGGATCGCAGAGCACCACCCTGCCCTCGCCCAGCACCTCGAGGTGTCGATCCGCACCGGCGTGTACTGCGTCTATCAGCTCGACCCGGCCGCGGCGGTGAGCTGGCGAATCGAGACCTGAGCGCGCTGTGAACCGTCAGCTGCGCGGGAACTCGTCGGCCTTCCACGGCGAGCCGTGGTCCTCGATGAGTTCCTCGATCTGGGCGCGCAGCTTGCGCAGCTTCGCCCGGCGCTCGCTCTCCTTCGCGGGCGTCTCGCGGCGCGGCGTGGCGACACCGTTGCGCTTGCTCGCCGCGGCCGGCGTCTGTCCCGGGTGCAGGTGCACGTACGACGACGGCACGTTGAGCGTGTTGAACGTGTTCCACGCCTCGGCGAGCTGCTCGGAGCGGAACAGCGCGCGCACCGCGGCGAGCGAGAGCCGGACCGCCGGCTCGAGGCCCTGCGTGCGCGGCGCCTCGTCGAACGGCTGGCTCGCGCTGATCTTCGGCATCTTCGACGTCAGCCGCCCGACCTCGGTCACCGACACCGCGCGCGCGTCGAGCTCACGCGACCACGACGGCTCCCAGCCCACCGCCGCGATCCTCTTGTCGGCCAGCTCGCCGAGGCGGCCGCCCGGCGCGACATGGAACACCACCGCGACCGGCGGCGAGTTGCCATGAACGACGCGCGCGGCCCACACGCCGGGCTGCTGCGCGACGACATCGGGCACGCCGTACACCTCGCCGTAGGTCCAGATCGTGTTGTTGACGATCCGCTCGGCGTGATACGCGCCGGCGGCGCCGCTGACGAGCTGCGCGCCGTGCGGCGGGATGCCGTGCAGCTCGCGACCCGACGTCATCGTCACGACCTTGCCCTCGCGCACCCACTCGACGATCCACGCCTGCGGCAGACCATCGTTCGCCCACCAGCGACCCACCCACAGCTTCTTCTCGCGCAGGCTGACCCGCGTGCCGGGATGGGAGCGGAGCTGCAGCGCGCGGCGGCCGCCCCACACCGGAACCTCGGCGAGCCGGAACGGCATGCCGGCGTAGGTCGTGCCCTGATAGACGTAGTCGATCTGATAATCGCCGAGCGGCAGCTCGATGACCTGGGCGACCCGCGTCGGCCGCTGCACGAACCGGCCGACCACCGGATAGCGGCCGACCTCCTCGTCACGCACGCTGATCACGATCGCGAGATCGTCGGTCGGCATCACGTCGCGCGTGATGTCGGCGGCGATCTGCACGCGGAACGACGGACCCTCTTGATCCTGATCGACGAGCGTCGCGACCGGACCGTGGTCGAATGGTCGGGCCGAGGTCGCCGCGGGCTGCGCGACCTGATGCTTCTTGGGGACGCAGGCCGCTGCCGCCACCACGCAAATTGCCAATCCGAGCGCCTTCATCATCAGGCGCGGGGTCTTACACGAATTGCGCAAGCCAGACATCACAATTTTATGAGCCGGGTTTTGCCAGGTTGGAGCCGTCACGGAGGGAGGAGCCCGCGCGGGCCGACAGGTCGCATGAAAAACAGCGAAGTAGCTTCAGTCCCGCGGGCAGCGTGCCCGGGCCCTGTAGAATCCGGCCGTGTCCCCCGACAAGGTCATCATCTCCTGCGCCCTGACCGGTGCCGTGACCACCAAGAAGCACTGCGCGGCGATCCCGTACACGCCCGTCGAGATCGCCGAGGAGGCGAAACGCGCGTACGAGGCAGGCGCCGCGATCGTCCACATCCACGCGCGCAACGACGACGGCTCGCCGACGTGGAGCAAGGACACGTTCGCGAAGATCATGGCCGAGACCAAGGCGCGCTGCCCGGTGCTCATCAACTGGTCGACCGGCGGCATGGGCCCGATGACCGAGCGGGTCGGCCACCTCGCGCAGCGCCCGCACGTCGCGGCGCTCAACATGGGCTCGATGAACTACGCGAAGTGGAACGCCGACAAGAAGCAGTTCGCGTTCAACTTCGTGTTCACGAACTCGTTCGACGACATCGTCGCGTTCGCGAAGGCGATGAAGGAGCACAACGTCAAGCCCGAGATGGAGTGCTTCGACGTCGGCCACACCAACTCGCACCGCGTGCTCGCCGACCTCGGGCTGCTCGCGGCGCCGTTTCACTTCTCGTTCATCATGGGCGTGTTCGGCGGCATCCCCGCGACCGCGCGTCACCTCGCGTTCCAGGCCGAGCAGGTGCCGGCCGGCTCGCGCTGGAAGGTGATCGGGATCAGCCGCGATCAGTGGCCGCTGGCGATGGCCGCGCTCTCGCTCGGCGGCGACGTCCGCGTCGGGCTCGAGGACAACTTCTACCTGCCCGACGGCACGATGGCCAAGAGCAACGGCGAGCTCGTCGCCGCGGCCGCCGATCTCGTCAAGCTCTCCGGGCGCAGTGTGGCGAGCGTCGACGACGCGAAGGCGCTACTCTGGCCCAACGGTGCCAGCAACTGATCTGACGTCCCTGCCCGGCGCCTCCGGCGAGCTCGCCGGAGAGCTCGTCGCGGCCCTCGAGCTCGCGCGCGCGGCGGGCGTCGAGGTGATGAAGCTGCGCGGCGGTGAGCTCGGCGTCGAGATGAAGCTCGGCAACGAGCCGGTCACGGTCGCGGACAAGCGCGCGAGCGAGCTGATCGTCGCCGGCCTGAAGGCACGGTTCCCGCACGATCCGATCGTCTCCGAGGAGGTGCCGACCACCGAGGCGACGCTCGCGGCGCAGCGGATCTGGCTCGTCGATCCGATCGACGGCACGAAGGACTTCATCCGCGGCAGCGACGGCTTCTCGGTCATGATCGGGCTCGCGCGCGGCGGCCGGCCGGTGCTCGGCGTCGTCCACCAGCCCGCGCTGGATCGCACGTTCTTCGCCACGCCGGACGGCGGCGCCCACGTGCTCGCAGCCGATGGTGTCCGGCCGCTCGCGGTCTCGGACGTCGCGGTGGCGAGCGACGCGCGACTCGTCGCCTCTGCATCGCATCGCAGCGCCGACATCGATCGCGTCAAGCAGACGCTCGGCATCGCGAACGAGCAGAACGTCGGCTCGGTCGGCGTCAAGCTGTGCCTGATCGCGATGGGCGTCCGCGACCTCTACGTCAACCCGGCGACGAAGACCAAGGTGTGGGACACGTGTGGCCCCGAGGCGATCCTGACCCGGGCGGGCGGCACGCTGAGCGACCTGTTTGGCGACCCGATCGACTATGGCGAGCTGCGCCAGCCGCGCGGTCTGGTGGCCTCGAACGGCCGCGTCCACGCCGAGGTCATCGCCAAGCTAAGCCCGCTGTTCGAGCCGCTCCGCGCCAAGTGACCGTGTTAGCATGGCCTCCATGATGGGGAGCCTTCGCTGGATCGCGCTCGTGGTGGTGCTCGCGCCCACGCTGGCGGCCGCGCAACCGTCGGGCAAGGACCGGCAGCAGGCCAGCGACCTCGTCAAGAAGGCGATCGCGAAGAGCCAGGCCGGCGAGCACGACATCGCGGTGCAGCTCTACCTCGACGCGTACAAGATCATCCCCCAGCCGCTGCTGCTCTCGAACGTCGGCTCCGAGTACCAGCAGATGGAGAAGCCGGTCGAGGCGCTCAAGTACTTCTGCAAGTACATCGAGGCCGATCCGACCGGCAACAACGTCGGGTACGCGGTCGCGCAGGCGCGCACGCTGTACATCGAGCTCGGCGGGCAACCGAGCGCCGATGACGCCGAGCTGTGCAAGCCGATCGTCAAGCCCGAGCCGGTGAACGAGCCCGCGCCGCCGCCGGTCACCCCGCCCGAGGCGATGCCGGCCCCCACGCCCGCGCACGGGTCCTCGAGCCACACCTCGCCGCTGCGCTACGCGGGCGTCGCCGTCGCGATCGTCGGTGCCGGCGCGTTCGGGGTCGGCACCTACTACGGCCTGCAGGCCAAGAAGATCAGCGACGAGATCACGAATCACAAGCCGAGCGATCCATGGCCGGCGAACATCAAGAACCGCGAGGCCGAGGGCAAGAGCGACGAGAAGAAGCAGATCGGCTTCATGATCGGCGGCGGCGTCGCGCTCGCGGCCGGCGTCACGATGTTCTTCCTCGGCGCGCCGAAGACCACGACCGAGGCCTCGATCTCGGTCGCGCCGATCGCGACCGCTGACACGCTCGGGTTCGCGGCGGCCGGCCGGTTCTGATCTACTGCAGGACGTCGTCGAGCGTCAGCGACACGCTGTCGGCCGGCACCTTCACGCGCACCGAGCCCGCGATGTCGCCAGGCTGCTTGGAGATCGCGTCGCCGTCCTGGTCGTAGCGCGCGCTGACCACGACGTCGCCGGTCAGCTGCGTGCCCGCGATCATCGCGTTCTTCTCGGTCAGCTCGAACGGCAGCTCGTTCTTCGACCACTCGAGCTTCTCGACGGCGAGCGGCGGGCCCTGCGGCGCGCCATCGGCGCCCGCGGCCTTGACGATCACGAACACCGCGCCGCCGGCCGCGGCCCTGTCCTTGGCCTTGGGATGGATCTTGATCACGCCCTTGACCCGATGGTTCGGATCGATCGCGCGGGACGGATCGGGCCCCGGGATGCCCATCGCGGCGACGTCGGGGCTATCGCCACCGGCCGTGCCGTTGATCGGCGGATGGTTCGGCGGCAGCGCGGGCGCCTCGCCGCCCATGTGCGGGTTCGCCGCCGCATGCGGGTTCTCCCCCTGCGCGGGCGCGACCGGTCCCGGGTTCGCACCCCACTCCTGCGCGGGCGGCAGCCCTTCCGCCTTGCTCTTGTCCTTACACGAAGCGAGGGCCGCCAGTGCGGCTGCAACAACGAGGTACCGGCTCATGCGCGCGAGCATAGCAGCCTCACACCCACCGCGCCGTGGTGAGGATCGTCGCGAGTACCTGCGCCGGGCCGGGAAACGGCTCGCCGAGCCAGCGCGTGTACTCGTCGGCGCCCGTGCCGGGGTCCGCGACCGTGGCGAGCTCGTAGCGCGTCGGTGGCGCGTGGTTTATCACCGCGGAGACCTCGAGCAGGCGATGGCGGCGGAACAGCGAGAATCGGACCTGCTCGCCGATCGTGCGCGTCGACAAGAGATTCCGCAGCTCGCCGTCCGAGGCCGCGCGGAAGCCGTCGACCGCGATCAGCTCGTCACCGGGCGAGATGCCGGCCACCTGCGCGGGGGAGCCATCGAACACGCTGGTGACCTTCGTTCCGCTCGCGACCACGCCGAGCCAGGTCCCGGTCGCGCCGTCGGTGGCGGTCGCCGGATCGGCCGACGTGCGCAGCTCGAGCCCGAAGAAGCCGAGATCCTCGCGCAGATCCGGGTCGGCGGTGCCGCGGATCTGCTGCGCGAAGATGTCGCCGAGCTTCACGCCGGCCGCCTCCTCGAACACCGGCTGCAGCTCGTCGGGGTACGGCACGCCGGGCTCGCCGTAGCGCTTCCACATCGCGCGCAAGACGTCGTCGAGCGAGCGCGCGTTGCCGGTCAGCCGGCGGATCCGCAGGTCGAGCCCGAACATCACGAGGCCACCCTTGAGGTAGTAGCTGACCGTCGTGTTGAGGTTCGACTCGTCGGGCTTGTACAGCTTGATCCAGGCGTCGAACGACGACTGCTCGAGGCTCTGCCGCGCGCGGCCGGGCGTCGCCTTCAGGCGCGCGTAGTCGTCGAGCACCTTCTCGAGGTAGCTCTTCGCGGTGATCCGGCCACTCGAGCGCAGCGCGTAGCGATCGTAGTGGCTGGTCACGCCCTCCATCACCCACAGACACGGCGTGTACGCCTCGCGCGAGTAGTCGAAGTCGAACAGCGGCCCGGGCGCGATCCGCTTGCCATTCCAGGCGTGGAACAGCTCGTGGCTGAGCAGCTCGAGCAGGCCCTCGTACGACTTGCGGGTCGCCGCGAAGTGCGGGTTGTAGAGGTTCACGCTCGACGCGCGGTGCTCGAGCCCGCCGTAGCCGTCGTGCGTGAGCATGAGGATGAACGTGTACGCGCGAAACGGCGCGACGCCGAACCGCGCGACGTGATCGTCGACGATCGCCGCGACGTCGGTGACGAGCCGCTGCTCGTCGAACATGCCGCCCGGCGCGCGCGTGCCCCAGATCGCGAGCCGGACCGGCACCTTGGCGGAGACGCTGTACACGCGCGTCGGCCCGAGGTGGATCGGCTGATCATAGAGCTCGTCGATCGAGGCCGCGCGGATCCGGGTGGCCGACACCGGCTCGGCGGCGGTGACCATCGCCCACGCATCAGGGAACGCGAGCTCGACCTCGATCGGCGCGCGGCGCTGGCTCGCCGGGTACAGAAACGTCGCCGGGCCGTGCAGAAACGCGTGCTCGGCATCGATGTGGTTCGTGCGCACGGTCAGGTCATGGCCGTAGACCGCGTAGCGCACGGCGATCTCGCGGGCACCGCGGGCGGCGATTCGCCAGGTCTGCTTGTCGATCTTGGTGACCGCGCACGGCGTGCCGTCGGCCTCGGCGGCGAGGTCGCGCACGTACCGCGCGTAGTCGCGGATCAGATAACTTCCCGGGCACCACGCCGGCATCGTGATGTCGACCTCGTCGGCATCGGGGGCAAACCGCAGCTCGATCTCCGCCGTGTGGCGCTCCGGCGCCTCGATGCGGACGGCATAACGCAGAGACGACATGCTCGGTTCGTAACACAGCTGCTATGCTGATCGCGTGCGCCCGGGCCTCGTCCTCGTCGGTCTCGCCGTGTCCGCGGTGGCGACCGCCGCGCCGCGCCCCGGCAAGGTCGTGCGCGTCGAGCGCCGGCCGAGTGGGCTGACCGGCACGCCGCGGTACTGCACGGTGTCCCCGGTCGATCTGATCTCGTACTGCATCAGCGACACGACGCCCGAGGTCGGCGATCAGCTGACCGTGCTCGACAGCCAGCACGTGCTCGGCGTGATCCGCGTGACCCACGTCCAGGCGCTGCCCGACGGCTGCCAGCAGACGATGATGTGGATGACGCAGGGCACGCTCGACAGTGGCGATCTCGACCGCGCGCAGGGCCAGATGATCGCGGTCCTCGACGTCCCTGTGGAGGCGCGCGCGGCGCGGCTGCTCGCGGTCGACCACTCGCCGGGCGGCCATCCGACCGGTACGGATACCATCTACGCCGTCGATCGCAACGGCGACGGCCGCGTCGACGTCGAGTTCGTCCAGTATCAGTGCGACGATCTCGGCAACCAGACCCTCACCGCGAGCGCGACGTGCTACGAGGTGTGGGCCGTGGTGGCGGGGCGTGGCCTCGAGAAGCTCCGCTCCGAGCGGCAGAAGCATTGTTACTGATGAAACGCGAGGATCTGCTCGCCGCCGAGCGCGGCACGATGTTCAAGGAGGCCGAGACGCGGATCGCGCTCGTCTATCCGAGCCCGTATCGCGCGGCGATGTCGTCGCTCGGCTATCAGCAGATCTATCGCACGCTGCACGCGATGCCCGGCTTCGCCGCGGACCGCGCGATGCTGCCGGATCGCGACGCGCAGGACGCGCGTTTCGTCACGCTCGAGACCGGACACCCGGTCGGCAGCTACCCGATGCTCGCGTACTCGGTCGCCTACGAGCTCGAGATCGCGGGCGTGGTCGAGACGCTCGAGCGCGCGAGCATCCCGGTCCTGCGCGACGAGCGCGACAACCGACACCCGATCATCGTCGGCGGCGGCCCGCTGACGTTCTCCAACCCTGCCCCGCTCGCGCCGTTCTGCGACGTGATCGTCGTCGGCGAGGGCGAGGATCTCGTGATCGAGCTGGTCACGCTCGCCCGCGAGGTCGGCTTCGTGCGCGACCGGCTGTGGGATCTGCTCGCCGGCAAGCCCGGCTACTACCTGCCCCACATCCACGGCGAGACCGTGCCGAAGGTGGCGCAGGCCGGCGACGACAGGCTCCCTGCCCGCTCGGCGATCCTGACACCGCACACCGAGCTGTCCGACATGTTCATGACCGAGGCAGCGCGCGGCTGCTCGCGCGGCTGCACGTACTGCGTGATGCGGCGGTCGACGAACGGCGGCATGCGCATCATCCCGCGCGAGGCGATCATCAGCGGGATCCCCGAGGGCGCGCGCAAGGTCGGCCTCGTCGGCGCGGCGGTGACCGACCACCCCGACATCAACGCGATCGTCCACGACGTGGTCGCCGGTGACCGCAAGGTCGGCATCTCGAGCCTGCGCGCCGACAAGCTCAATCACGAGCTCGTCGGCCTGCTCGCGCGCGGCGGCTACCGCACGCTCACCGTTGCGGGCGACGGCGCGAGCGAGCGGATGCGTCGCGTGATCGAGCGCTCCACGCAGGCCAAGCACCTGCTGCACTCCGCCGAGCTCGCGAAGGTCCACCGCCTCCACACGCTCAAGATCTACATGATGCTCGGCGTGCCGAGCGAGACCGACGCGGACGTCGACGAGCTGGTCGAGCTCTCGAAGGAGCTCGCCGCGATCCATCCGCGCGTCGCGTACGGCCTCGCGCCGTTCGTGGCCAAGCGCAACACGCCGCTCGACGGCACCGACTTCGCGGGCATCGACCTCGTCGAGGCGCGGATCGGCCGGCTGCGGCGCGGCCTCGCGGCGGCGGGCCTGGGCGGCAAGGTCGTCGTCCGGCCGACCTCGGCGCGCTGGGCGTGGGTCGAGTACATGCTCGCCCAGTGCGAGAGCGTCGCCGGCCTCGCGCTGATGGACGCGTACCGCGCGGGCGGTAGCTTCGCCGCGTACAAGCGGGCCTTCGAGCGGCGCGGTGCGGTGCCGACCGGACCGCGGGCCCGCGTACCGTCGAGCCAGGAGCTGATCGCGCTCAAGAAGAAGCGGATCGCGACCGCGTCGCTGACGTAAGCTAGGCGCGTGCGAATCGCGAGCGCGCTGATCCTGATCGCGGTGGCCGGGTGCGCGGAGGATCCGGTCCCGATCCCAGCCGAGTGCAACGGCAGCGTCGAGCTGTGCGCGCGCCGGTTCGACGAGGTCGCCTACCCGACGACCCACAACGCGATGTCCAACGCCGAGGACGGCTGGCAGATGCCGAACCAGAACCGGAACCTCGGCCACCAGCTCGAGGACGGCGTGCGCGCGCTGATGCTCGACGTCCACGAGTACGGCGACGATATCCTGCTCTGCCATGCGTTCTGTCAGATCGGCAGCCTGCCGCTCGCCGACGGCCTCGCGACCATCCGCGACTTCCTTCACGACCACCGCGGCGAGGTCGTCACGCTCATCTTCGAGAGCTACACGACCGCCGGCGCGATCGCGGACGCGTTCGCCGAGTCGGGGCTCGATCACTACGTCCACGCCCACGTCGCCGGCACGCCGTGGCCCACGCTGCGGGAGCTGATCGACGCCGACGAGCGCGTGATCGTACTCACCGATCGGGAGGGCGGTGCCTACGACTGGTACATGGACGTCTGGGCGGAGGCGTTCGAGACCCCGTTCGCGGCCGCGACGGTCGACGACTTCACGTGCGACCCCGGGCGCGGCGATCCGGCCAACCCGCTGTTCATCTTCAATCATTTCCTGACCGCCACGTTCGCGGTCCCGGATCAGGCACCGACCGTCAACGCCGATCCGTTCCTCGTCGACCGCGCCCGCACCTGCATGGAGGCGCGCGGGCACCTGGCAAACTTCGTCACCGTCGATTTCTACGATCAGGGCGACCTGTTCGACGCGGTCCGCATGCTGAACGGGCTCTGACTCCCGCGACTTCTCGCTTGCGGAGTGATCTGCTTCCGATATCTTTGACCGATGGCGCGCCTGCTCCTCGTCGGTGTCGTGGTGGTCCTGTGCAGTGCGCGCGCGGATGCCGGGCCGCTGGTGCGCTTCGGCATGACCTTCGGGATCAACGCCAACATCCCCGAGGCCCAGGAGTTCGGCCCGCTGATCGCGGTCGGCGCGTCGGCCGGCCGGTTCTCCGGCGAGGCCAACTACTCGTACCTCAGCTTCTTCGACGATGACACCCGCATCCACCGCGTCGGCGTCGCGCTGCGCATGGATCTCGCGCGCCGCTACTCGCTGACCAACCAGTCGCGCGCGTTCTACGGCGAGGTCGGCGCCGCACGGCGGATCGGCTACTGGCGCGTCGGCGAATACGTCGATCCGCAGCACAAGTCGGTCGGCGAGCTGCAACTCGCGCTCGGTTACGAGCTCGCGGATCCGACCGCGGCGTGGCAGATCGCGCTGCGGCTCGGGCTGGCGCGGCGTGACCCGATGCTCGACACGGTCTGTCGCGGCACGAGCTGCGCGGTCCCCCAGGGCACGAGCTCGTCGGGCGTCGCCGAGTCGCTGATGCTCGAGTGGACCTGGATCCTCGGCCGCCACGACTGACGGCGGCGCGCGCGACATCGGTGTCAGGGTTTGCCGGTCGCGTCCAGACGGCGCGACGGCGATGGCCGCGGAATCATGTCGGCGGAGATGGCGGCGTGCTTGCAAACTGGCGCGCCCGATGCCGACCCGTATCGTCCTGATCGTGATGTTCGCCCTCGCGGCAGCCTCGTGCACCGGCGACGACGACTCGGGTGGCGACGGTGCGCAGCCGAAGGCCTGTGGCTCGACGATGATCTTCACCGACGACGGGTGCACGCACGAGGACGAGGTCTGCATGTGGACCGAAGGCTTCGATGGCGGCACCGGATCGACGGTCACGACGACCTGCGTGTGTCACGACGAGCGCTGGCAGTGCTCCGCGCCTTAGCTGCGTACGGGAGGGAGCCAGTCTGGATCGACGAGCTCGCGGGTCCACCAGGTCGGAGCGCTGTACGGCTGGAGGTGATAGCGGTAGCGCTGGATGCGGATCCAGCTCGGCGGTGTGCCGCCGAATGGATCGTGGAGCAGCGCGCGGATCGTCGGATCGCCGTCGAGAAGCTTCCGCACGAGCTGTGCGAGCCACGGATCGCGAGGCTGCTCGTACATCGCCGAGAACCAGATCAGCCAGTCGAGCCGCAGGTGGTACGGACCGAGGAAGCACGGCCGCCGATCGATCGGCCCCGGCTTGCACGGCAGCGTGTAAGGGCGCCACTCGGCCCTCGGGTATGAGCCAGCGCGTCAGCTGGTACCCGCGCGGCGGCCAGCCCCACCAGCGCACGAACGTCTCGCACGTGCTCGGCACGTGCAGGTCGGCGTCATCGTCCCCCTCCATACGCCTAGCGTACTGCCGCGACCCGGATCAGGCCGGGGCGAACATGCCGTGGAACGTGAT
>DAIRFU010000785.1:0-3183 GCA_036794935.1 Kofleriaceae bacterium
CCTCGGGAGCCGGCGAGCCCGCGCCTGCCGCCTCCGAGACCGGCGCCGCCTCGGAGTGACGTGAGCGCGCTGCTCGCGCCGCCGGCCACGCCGTTTGTCGCCGCGATCCATCCGCTCTCGGATGAGATCCGCGCGCGGATGGTCGACCGTTCGTGGCGCGACGATCCGCGCTGCCCGCGCTTCGACGAGCTCGCGTATCTCGAGATCTCGCACGTGACGTTCGCCGGCGGCACCGCGCGTGGCGAGCTCGTCGTCGCGGCTGCGCTGGCGTCGCGCGCGATCGAGCTGTTTCGGCGCCTCTACCAGCTCGGGTTTCCGATCCGTCAGCTCCGGCTGGTCGACGACTACGAGGCATCCGACGACGCGTCGATGGCCGCCGACAACGCGTCGGCGTTCAACTTCCGTGTCGTCGCCGGCACCGACCTGTTATCACAGCACGCGCGCGGTCGCGCGATCGACATCAACCCCGTCGAGAATCCGTGGCGCCGGCCCGATCGGGTCGTGCCGCCGGCAGGCGAGGCGTACGTCGATCGCACGCAGGTGAGGCCCGGCATGATCGTGCGGCCGGGGCCGGTGGTCGCCGCGCTCGACGAGCTGGGCTGGGAGTGGGGCGGCGACTGGCGCCACGCGTTCGACGATCACCACGTCGTGTGGTCGCGTCCGCTGTGATCACTCGAGCGCGCCGACCCGGCTCCAGTTGCGACCGGCGCCCGGCGGGTCGTTGATCCAGATGCCGAGCACGCGGCCGATCACCGCATCCACGGCAAGTGTGCCCCACACGCGCGAGTCGTTCGCGTTGCTACGGTTGTCGCCGAGCACGAACAGGCCACCCGCCGGTACGACGTAGTGCAGCTGCGGCTCGCACGCGCCGGCGACCGCCAGCGGCTTGGTCTCGACGAGCTTGCCGGGCCGAGGCGCCGCGGCGCCGGCGGGCAGGTCGTAGAGCTCGGTCTGCCGGCAGCTCGGTGGGAACGGCAGCTCGCGTCGCGGGAAGTCACGCACGTCGCCTGCCGCGAGCGTGTCGCGCTGGGCATCGCGCTCGGGGCGCTCGGGATCGTGGAAGACGTCGTACGTGTGCCCGCCGAGTGTCTCCCGATAGCGGCTGCTCGTGCGCGAGAACCAGCGGCCGTCCATCTCATCACGCTCGCGGTAGCTCGCGTGCGCATCGACGAGCCGGCTCTCGATCGCCGTGCCATTGACGTAGAGGATGTTGCAGCGGACCTCGACGGTGTCGCCGCCGACCGCGACCACGCGCTTGATGTAATCGCGCTGCTCGTCGCACGGGTAGCGAAACACGATCACCTCGCCGCGCTCGGGCGCGCGCCACAACACGGATAGCCTGTCGACGAAGATGTGGTCGCCGATCTCGAGTGTCGGGTACATCGACGAAGACGGGATGCGATACGCCGCGAGCTGGAGTCGTACGGCGCCCACGCTCGCGATGCCGATCACGAACACGATGAGCGGAAGCGTGCGCCACCATCCCGGCGGTCCGGCGAAGCGTCGCTGCCCGGACAGCGCCGCCACCGCCGCGGCAAGGTGCAGCGCGAACAGGCCGAGCGGGATCCAGATCGAGCACGTCGCCAGCACCGTCCCGGCGACCACGAGCGCAGCCCACACGAGCGCCGCGCGCCGGCGCCCGACGACCGCCTGCGCGTAGCCCGGTGCGACGAAGCTGCCGGCGACGAGGCCCAGCGTGTGATCGACCTTCACGCGGACCAGCACAACATGCCGACCTCCTCGGAGCAACTCGCATCGGCCGGCACGGCGAGCCACATCGCGTGCGTGTTACCTTCGCGAGTGATGCCTCAGGTCGTCGACCTTCCACCGATCGGCCAGGACCAGCGCGGTGCGCTGGCCGCGTTCGTGCGCATCTGCAAGGACACGCCGGCGACGGGCGAGCCGTTCAAGGAGCTGCGCTCGCGCCTGCGCGCCGCCAAGCTGTGGGATCGCGAGCGCCCCATCACCCTGCTGCGTTTCCTCGGCGTCGGCGGCGCGACCATCACGCCGTCGCCGTTCATGCAGGCGATCGCGGCGGCGAGCACCGAAGACGACACCTCGCACGCGATCATGGATCGCGTCTGGCATCTGAACCCGCTGCTCGGCAAGACCATCCTCGATCTCGTCAGCCAGCGCGCCTATGGCAAGGACGAGATCTACAAGGTGCTCGCGTCCGCCGTGTACAGGGGCGTCGTGCCGTCGCGGCCGGGCCTCGAGATCTGGCTGCAGATCGCGATCGCGACCGGTGTGTTGCGCGCGATCGGGATCGCGGTCGTTGGTGGCACGCGCGTCGAGCGGTACGCGCAGCTCGCGGCGGCACTCGAGCCCGACGAGTTCCTCGCCGAGGACCGCCCCGAGCCGGAACCCGTGATTCCGTCGTTCGGCGACGACGATGCCGCCGCCACCTCCGCCGCGCCCGCCACCGTGGTCGCGAGTGCTGCAGAGACCTCGATCCCGATCGCCGCCTCCGCGATCTCCGGATCACCGCTGCCCGCGCCGCTGCGCCACCTCTCGACCGACGACGTGCCCGCGGCTCGCGGCCGCGATCGCGCGACGCCGGTCTCACGCTTTGGTGCCGGCTTCACCGACGACGTCCTCGCCGAGACCTCGAAGAAGCTCGCCGCCTGGTCGACCGAGGCGAAGCTCGGGGCGCAGGCCTACCAGCCCACCGACTTCGGTCTCGATCCCGAGCAGTGGGTCGAGAATGCCGACGAGGTCCTCTATCGCGTCGCGGTGGCCGCCGCGCTCGCGTTCCGCCTCGATCGCGATCGCGCGGACGTGATCGCGACGTACGCCGCGCTCGACAAGGCAGGTGTGCTCGCCGACCTCTACCAGGGAACCGTCCCCGAGAACCTCCCCGCCCACGTGGACGCGCGCGCGCTCATGCTCGCGTCGCTCGCCGCCCGGCGCTGCGCCGAGGTCCCCGAGCTCGCCGCGAGTCTCGATGGTCGCGGTTCCGCCGCCGACGCATTCGCGTCGCTCGATGGCGCGCTCGGCCGGGGCCTGTTTCGCACCGAGCTGTTCTGGATCCTCGACATGCTGTCGCGCCTCGGCGTGATCCGCTACGACGACCTCGCCAGCTACACCGTGACGCCGCACCGGATCGTGCGCGACACGCTGTTCCGGCTCGGCTTCCTCGCGTCACCCTACGCGAGCGATGCCGCGTCGCTCTCGGCCGCCGCC